>ONMU01000047.1 GCA_900319035.1 uncultured Bacteroidales bacterium | reverse complement strand
AAAACTCTTGCATATATCAAAAAAATGTTGTAATCTTGTGCCCGATTTGTAAGATATATTTTACAATTGCAATATAAATTTTTTAATATTTATCAAAGAATCAATCATTTGATACCATGCAGAAACGGAATTTATCCTTCACACAACTCTTCAATCTGAGTTTTGGATTTTTCGGAGTACAGATTGCGTACGCGCTTCAGAGCGCCAACATCTCCCGTATTTTTGCTACCTTAGGAGCAGATCCTCACACCTTGAGCTTCTTCTGGATCCTTCCGCCCCTTATGGGCATGATCGTTCAGCCGCTCGTCGGTAAGTACAGCGACAAGACTTGGAATCGTCTCGGTCGTCGTAAACCTTATTTGCTCGTGGGCGCGCTCATCGCAGTAGCCGTTATGTTATTGCTGCCTAACGCTGGTAACTTCACCTTTACGCAGTCTCTCTTCCTTGGCTTGAATGCGGCGATGTGGTTTGGACTGTTCAGCCTCATGTTCCTCGATACCTCGATCAACATCGCTATGCAGCCGTTCAAGATGATGGTGGGCGACATGGTCAATGAGGAGCAAAAGGGTACCGCTTATGCGATTCAGTCTGCTCTCTGTAACGCAGGCTCACTTGTTGGTTACGTCTTCCCGATCTTCTTCACGTGGATCGGTATTGCTAATACAGCTCCAGAAGGTGTCATCCCTGACTCTGTCAAATGGTCCTTCTACGCGGGCGCGTTAATCCTTATTCTCTGTTCGCTCTATACCTTCGCTACCGTGAAGGAGCTCAATCCGCAGGAATATGCGGAGTTCCATGGAATTTCCAACGACCAACGACCAACGACCAACGACCAATCAGAGGAACCGGGCTTCATCTCCCTCCTTGTGAAAGCTCCTTCAGCTTTCTGGACAGTGGGACTCGTGCAGTTCTTCTGCTGGGCTGCCTTCATGTATATGTGGACGTATTCCAACGGAGCAATTGCTTCTAATTGTTACGGCTGGAATGGTGTTAGCGCTTCGGATGCTGCTTTCCAGACTGCCGGTAACTGGGTTGGAGTAGTGTTCGCTATTCAGGCTGTCGGCTCGCTCCTTTGGGCAATGGTGTTGCCGAAGTTGGAGCACGCGTTTGGTAACAAAGGCGCTTATGCGATCTCCCTCATCGTGGGAGCTATTGGATTTATCTCCGTTTATTATGTGACCGACCCGTATATCCTCTGGCTCAGCTACGCACTCATCGGAGCCGCTTGGGCAGCTATGCTCGCATTGCCGTTCACGATCGTGACCAATGCTATCAAGGGCGGAAATATGGGTTACTACCTCGGTCTGTTCAACTGCACGATCTGCGTGCCGCAAATCGTTGCAGCCCTCTGCGGTGGTGTACTCCTTAAATATATGTGCGCGCACGTACAAGCCGGAATGCTTGTCGTTGCCGGTGTCCTCCTCATCCTCGGTGCCGCATCCGTCTTCCTCATCAAAGAGAAAGAGTAATACCTATCCGCCAATTTTGGCGGATCCCTCGCATCGTGCATTGATGCACGATCAACGCCCCGCCTCGTGCATAAATCCATCCGCCAATTTTGGCGGATCCCAATAGAAAGAATAAATAATAAAATAACTAACATTATGAAAAACAAACTACTTGTAACGCTTTGTGCGGCAGTGGCAGTCTCCTTGGCTTTCACTTCCTGCAAACCGAAGTCTGACGCGAAGGACGTGTGCGATGACTTGTTGAAAACCAGCTTGCACAAGTCTCCACGCAGCCTTTTGCAACTGAAAGGTGAGACCCTCACCATTAAGGAGTTTGAGTTCGCATCTGCGAATGTCAATGACAATCGTATTATCTACCGCGAGATCTCCTTTGGTAACGGTGTGGATCAAACGAAGAAAGTACTGAATCTCACCTATGAGTATGGTGATTGGAATGACAATAATACAGGTTATTCCATCTCTTTCAATCCTGCTACTCCCTATGCTTCTGCTTTGTATAGCGGTAACTCCTTCATTACCCCCGATGGGCTCGCTTTCGGTGGTGAGGGAAATGCCAATACAGCCCGTGTTGAGAAATGGGAGAAAACACTATCTACTTTCATCAATACCAAATGGAAAGGTGTCTTTGAGGATGAATTGGTGTTGGATAGCGTTATGAGAGACTCTATTCGTACTCGCTTTATTCCCTCTACCGCAACATTCGTGTATGATACTATTAAGATCTGGACGGGTAAGATGGATACGCTCAACCGTGATACTACATGCACCTATGAGTTTGAGTTCAATCGCGATGCTGCTTTCTCGAATACCGGTATTTGCAAACGTACAAGCGTTCGCTCTACATATGACCGTGCTACGAAAACAGCAGATACCATCTCTATGGAAGTGGAGAACTATAACTATGAATGGTTCTTCTCTGAGGTATCGTCCGATTCTAAGTTCAAGATCGTAGTGGTTGATCCGGATACGAAAGCACAAAAGGATGTACTTGACATCTCCAAGTATAAATACGAAGAGAAACAAGACACTACTACGGTTCCGCCGACTGTTAAAATCACGCATGAGTTCTTGCGTGGTGGTTTGACCTATAAGCGTCAGAACCTTTAATCCATGAATCAAATACCATAAACATTTGAAAAATCAAATACCATAAACATTTGAAACAATGAAAAAGACTAACTTTAATATGTTTCGCACTATTTCCATCGCCCTTATGCTGATGCTGGGCGTTGGTACCGCAGCTGCACAGCTCGCCGTTCAAGGTGTGGTTGTGGATGCAGCTAACGGTGAACCGATTATTGGTGCTTCCATCCTCGAAATGGGTACTACCAATGGTACCGTAACGGACTGGGATGGTAATTTTGAACTCAATGTAAAGCCGGGTGCCAAGCTCGCTATCTCCTATATGGGTTATAAAACCCAAGAGCTGGATGCCAAGGCATCGATGAACGTCAAATTAGGCGAAGATGCTGCGGTCTTGGATGAAGTAGTCGTTGTGGGTTATGGTGTCGTTAAGAAAAACGATGCTACCGGTTCGGTTACCGCTATCAAACCCGATGACATGAACAAAGGTCTGCAGACCAACGCACAAGACATGATCCAAGGTAAGATCGCCGGTGTGAACGTTTCTACCGATGGTGGTACTCCTGGTGGTGGTGCTACAATCCGTATTCGTGGTGGTTCGTCTCTGAATGCTTCCAACGACCCGTTGATCGTCATCGATGGACTTGCTATGGATAACAATGGTATCCAAGGTGTATCGAACCCGCTCTCGTTGGTGAACCCGAATGATATCGAGACCTTCACCGTCCTCAAGGATGCGTCCGCTACCGCTATCTACGGTTCGCGTGCTTCTAACGGTGTCATCCTCATTACTACCAAGAAAGGTAAATCCGGCTCGAAGATGAAAGTGTCCTATGATGGTAACGTTTCCTTCGGTTCCGTGCTCAAGCATCTGAACGTCCTCACCGGAGATGAACTCCGTGCTTATGCTACGGGTGCCGGTCAGTCTCGTCAGCAGAATGCGTTCCTCATGAATGACGATGTAGATTGGTTTAAGAAAATCTATCGTACCGCTATCTCTACCGACCATAATATCTCGTTGACCGGTGGCTTCAAAAACAAGAATGTCGATATGCCGTATCGTGCTTCGGTCGGTTATACCCTTAATAACGGTGCTGTCAAAGGTTCGCAGATGCAGCGTGTTACCGCTTCCTTGAACCTCAACCCCTCCTTCTTGGACAATCACCTCTCCTTTAACATCAATGCGAAGGGAATGTATATCTATAATGAGTACGAGCCCGGTATCGCAGGTGCTTATCTGGATAAAGACCCGACACAGCCGATCTATTCGGACGGTGATCTCACGAATATCTATGGTGACCGTATTTTGGCGGGTTCCGCGAATGGTAAAGACTACTACGTGACTAAAGAGGAGTTGGATGAGCACTGGGATGGTTATTTCCAACCGCTCGGTACTTCGTCCAGCGCGTATGGTCCGTACGAGGATACCACTTGGATGTACAGCCTCAAATCGCAGGCTAACCCCCTCGCTATGCTCAAACATCAGTCCAATAAATCCAACGCCGCTCAGTTCGTTGGTAATATTGAGGCTACCTATAAGATTCACGGTTTTGAAGACCTGATGCTCCATGCTAACTTCGGTGCTGACTACTCTTTCGGTAAGCAGACCAATAAGAACAGCGCCTATGGTACAGCAAGCCACTATACCGGCTGGGATGGTTATTCCCAGAAAATGAAATACAACCTCCAGTTCAACTGCTTCGCACAGTACGGACATGACTGGGAGAATGCTCACCAGCACTTCGACATCATGGCTGGTTACGAGTGGCAACATTTCTACAATGACTTCAAGAGCTACGGTAGCGGTTTCTATCCGTTGACTTATCTCGGTGATAAGACCAAAGCCGGTCAAGCTGCTTATGCTTCTACTTCTACCGGTAAGGGTGAGAACTACCTCGTTTCCTTCTTCGGTCGTCTGAATTGGATCGGTTGGAACCAGATCATGGTTACCGCTACTGTCCGTGGTGATGGTTCTTCTCGTTTCCATAAGAGTCACCGTTGGGGTGTATTCCCCTCTGTGGCTGTGGGTTGGAAGATCAAAGAGTCCTTCATGAAGGATGTTCATTGGCTCAATGACCTCAAGCTCCGTCTTGGTTATGGTATCACCGGTCAGCAGGATGGTATCGGCGACTATGCATACATGCCGTCTTATCAGCAGACTACCGGTCACACCTCGTATTATCCTGTCGGAGGTGGCAACTATGCTACCGAGGATAACGATACCCGTATCGTAGATGTGGTATATGACCAAGACGGTCTGCCCCTCTTCATCTCTGATCGTCCGAACTCCTTCAACCCCGATCTGACTTGGGAGAAGACTACGACGTACAATGCCGGTCTTGACTTCGCGTTCCTCAATAACCGTATCTCCGGTTCTATCGATTACTACTATCGTAAGACAACCGACCTGCTCAATAACGTCAACGTAGCTATGGGTACTAACTTCCGTAAGCGTGTGATGTCGAACATCGGTTCGCTCCGTAACCAAGGTGTTGAGTTTGCTATCAACGCAGTCGTTCTTGACTACGGTAAACGCTTCAAATGGGATATCGGTTATAACGTTACTTGGAATGAGAACCGTATTACCAAGATCAACGGCGAAGAGACCATGATCGATGGTAGCGGTTACGGTGGTGCTGGTCTGAGTGGTAAATCCATTACCAAGTATGCGGTAGACAAACCGACCAACACCTTCTACCTCTATGAGGCTAAACAGGGTACTCGTGCTGATGGTACGAAATACTGGTATATCGTTGATCAGCAGGCTGAAGGTGAGGATGGTTACGGTAAGATTGATGAGCGTGATAAGGTCTTCAAACATAGTCCTATTGCTCCCGTTACTATGGGCTTCCAGATGAAGTTCCAGTTCTACAACTTCGACCTCGGAATGTCTTTCCGTGCGGCAATCGGAAACTATGTATTCAACAACGTCATTTCTTCTCGTCTCCAGAATGTGCCTATCGGAAACTTAGCGCGTGACGGTTACTACAAGAACCTCCCGTTGGATGTATTCGATGCGTACTACGTAGATGGTTATAACATGACTATGTATGACGCAGAGGGTAAGAGCATCGTTGGAAATGCAGAGTATGATATCACAGACCGCTTCTTGGAGAACGCTTCCTTCCTGCGCTGTGATAACATCACACTCGGTTACTCCTTCTCCAAGAATAGAGTTTCCGGTCGTGCATACTGCACCGTTTCCAACCCCTTCGTTATCACCAAGTATTCGGGTCTTGATCCGGAAATCGGTATCGGTGGTGTAGATAACTCCATCTATCCGCGTTCCATGACTACCGTTCTTGGTATCAACCTCCAATTCTAATAGCTTAAATCTGATAACTGAATTCTGAATACTGAAAACTACTAATAATATGAAACGTTTAGTAAAATATTCTTTGATGGTTTGTATCGCATTGGCGTTTACCGCCTGTGTGAAAGACCTCAATACCAAACCTATTGACCCGAACTCTTCTACATCCTTTAACCAGGATCGTATGTTCACCAAGTGCTATGCTTGCTTAGCTGTAATTGGTCAGAAGGGACCGGGTGAAGACTCGGATGTCGAGGATATCGATGCCGGTACTTCCGGTTTCTACCGTACTATCTGGTATTGCAACGAGCTCTCTACCGATGAGGCTTGGTGGATCTGGGATGATGCGGAAGCAAAACAGTTGAATACCACCAACTGGACCGGTACCAATACCATGATCCGTGCTATCTATACGCGTCTCGTGCTGGATATCAAGTATTGCAACCACTATCTGACTTATGCTTCCGAAGATACGGACGAAGAGAAATACCGTAAGGCAGAGGTGCGCTTCATCCGCGCGTTGCATTTCTACTATCTCATGGATATGTATCTCTATGCTCCGTTCTTAACGGAGGATTCCAATGAGTTCCCGCACTTCATTCCGCGTCATCAGCTCTACAGCTGGTTGGTGGATGAACTCAAAGAGTTGACCGTTCTCCTGCCGGATCATCGTATTAACAAATACCGTGTGGGTAAAGCAGCTGCGAAACTCCTCTTGGCGCGTACCTACCTCAATGCCGATGTCTATAACGCTAAAAATAAAGCGTGGATCAAAAGGAGTGCCCTCGATAACGCTATCAAGTATGCTTCGCAGGCTATTCACGATGATGGACAGCATGATCTTGTTACCTCTCCGATTACTACCGACTCCGGTTTCGTATATTCTGCTTACCAGCGTCTGTTCATGGGTGACAACCATAACGATGATGTCATCAAGGAGTCTCTCCTCCAAATCTATCAGGATGGTCTATATGCTCAGAGCTATGCCAGCTCGCAGATGTTGATCGCTGCTAACCGTAACCCGGGTATGTTGCCTTGGGGTATTGAGAAAGAGTGGCACTCAATGCGTACTTCGCCTACTTTGGTGGACAAGTTCCTCAACGTTAGTACCTTGCAGAATATTGATCGTGAGACCGCCAAGGGTATGGTTTACGACGAGTACCATATGCCGGCTCAGCTGAAAGATGATCGTGCTATCCTCTGCTCCGATGGTTTGAATACCGGATATAAGTTTACCATCAATGGTGATATGAGTCTGGGTGATACCAAATATATGTTCGATTCTTGGGCAGGACTTAAGTTCACCGGTGTATATTCTACCGCTTCGCTGCCGAAATACTCGCCTCGTCAGAGCAAAGACTGGCCTGATACCGATATTCCTTTGCTCCGTTTGGCAGAAGCTTACCTCATTCAGGGTGAAGCAAAAGCACGTAAGTCCGGTAACTGGAATGACGCTCTGGTTGATGTCAATGTGCTCCGCGACCGTGCAAACGCTCCGAGACTGACTTCTATGACTGAAGAGGACATGTTGGACGAGTGGAGCCGTGAGTTCTGGTATGAAGGTCGTCGTCGTATTGACCTCGTTCGCTTCGACCGTTTCTTCGGACCCGAGTCTGACAAGTATCGCTACCACTGGGAAGGACGTATGGGTAAAATGGATATGCCGCCCGCAGTCATGAGTCCGTTCTTCGTTTCCGGTACACCGGAGTACATGAACTGGTTCCCCGTACCGTCGGAGGATAAACGCTCGAACCCGAACTACAGAACCGACGTAGAGGGCGATCCCCTCAATACCTATGCGGCACAGGGTGGTGACGGTTATCCGTACTAATCATTAGAAGATAAATATCGACGTATCGAGCTTTTCGACATTATCGATTTATCGAAAATAACAAAAAACAAAATTCATTTAATCAACTAAATTTATTAACATTATGAAAAAGTTTTATGCTTTTTTGGCAGCTGCGCTGATGAGTGTTAGCGTATTTGCTGCAAAGGACGTAGTTCCGTCTGACGCTGTCCTCGCTGATTACTATGATCAGGGTAATGTATGCGTTTGCTTCTTCGTTCCGGCTGAGATGAACTGTAACGACATCGTGTTGACCGGTTCGTTCAACGGTTGGAAGAGCACCGCTGCTGAGTGTATTCCTGTTGAGGCTGTTGAGGGTTATGACGGATGGTATGTATGTTCTTTCGAGCCGGAAGCTGAGCCGGATGCTGAGAAGGGTATGCAGGCTAAGCCGATCATGCTGGACGTTGATGGTAACTTCAACTGGGAGTACCAGATCGGTGCTGCTACCGCTATCCGCGGTGGTGTACAGGTTGTACAAGGTGCTTATGCAGGTGAGATCGACATGATCAACTACGGCGCTGACGCTCCGAACGTATTCACGGTTGACGCTTGGAAGCAGAACCCCTGTACCGCTGTTTACCACAACTACACCGTTACTGTTATCAGCGATGGTTGCGGTGGTTATGTAGTTCCGTTCATCGTTGGTGGTATGACCGGCTGGGCCTTCACCCAGATGCAACTCGACGCTGAGGCTTCGATCGCAAACGGTACTCCGACTTACTACTACAACTTCAAGGCTGCTGAGGGTACTCCGTACCAGATCGTTAGCGGTTTGATGGGTGAGACCGGTGAGATCGAGACTGAGCCGGCATGGGCTGACGACGCTTACCTGCAGAAGAACGTAGAAGGTCAGTGGGTTCGCTACCCGGGTGAGGAAGGTGACAACACCCTGACTCACGAGGATGCTAACATCCTGTACGACCTCCGCGCTGAGGATCTCCGTTGGGCTCGCTGCGATGATTCGCCGCTGGAGCACGTAGTTATGTGGGTTAACCTGCCGGCAGAGAACTGCCCGGAGGCTGTTGAGATCATCGGTGGTTTCGACGCTTGGGAAGGTACCGCTATGGAGAAACTGGACAATGGTTTGTTCTTCGCAGAGATCGATGCTAAGCAAGGTATGTTCTTCAAGTTCCGTGGCGCTGGTTCGTGGGATCACGAGCTGGAGATCTACAACGATGTGGAAGACGTATGGAGCACGATCGCAGACGGTCAACTCACCTTCGGTCAACTCTGGCAGGATGACACCTACAACGGCACTCCTTGCAAGTCGATCGAGTTGGACCTCAGTGCGGGTCGCTGGAGCGGTTACGAAGAGGGTATCGAGAATATCGTTCTGACCGAGAAGGCTCACAAAGTTGTTGTTGATGGTGTTATCTACATCGTTCGTGACAACAAACTCTTCAACCTCCAAGGTGCACAAGTTCGCTAATCAACGACATCTATCCAAAAGAATAGGGACGCTTCAGCGCCCCTATTTCTTTTATCCATCATTCCATCATTTCATCATTTCATCATTCTGAAAGTTCCTTTTGCGCCTTTACGGATAATAAACGTACATTGTCCTGCGAACGCGTGCATCTGCGGTTCTACAAAACTGTCCAGACATGCAGCATCGCCGTTAGCAGCTGCTACAAATCCTTCGCCTTCATAGCGAATGAGGTTATTGGCATTCGGGCAGAGATGACCGTCTTTATCTACCACGCGCACGGTGTAATAGCATAACTGCTCGGGGTTTTCTTTCTCGTTTGCCCAAACCACCTCTACATGATCCGGCTCTCCGGCAGTGTAGATCTTCTCACGCGCCGCCTCTTTGCCCTCTGCGTCATAAGCAACCACTTCTATCTCGCCTTTCTCAAACGGCACATCGAACCACATCAGTCGGTATCGGGGCAATAACTCCGGTCTCGGTGCCGAACCCCAAACAGGAATCTCAAACTGACCCACTTTCGGCATCGCGCTTACTCCTTCGATGATTTCGCCTTTCGCCATCTGCTCTGCCTCTTCCTTCGTTGCATGACGCAGTTTGCCGTAACTCTTACCGTTAACAAACAGCTCTGCCTGAGGATAACTCGTATAGCAGAAGACAGGTACAAGCTCGCCTTCCTTCCAGTTCCAGTGCGGCAACAGATGCAAGGTGGCATCCTCTTTGTTCCACTGACTGCGATACAGCCAATAACGGTCTTTGGGCAGCGAAGCCAAGTCGATTATTCCGAAATAGCTGCTATGACTGGGCCATGCGTCCGTGTCGTACGGAGAGGGTTCGCCTAAGTAATCAAAACCAGTCCAGACAAACTGACCGAGCGTCCAATCATAATCGTCCTGCAACTGAAAATCCTGCTCCGGTAGTCCCGACCATGCGCAGTACTCGAGGTCGTAACCCGAAGACTGCTGATCTTCGTAGAGCGCGTCCGGCTGAATGAGGGCAGGGATCTTATATACCCCTCGGCTGGAGACGGTAGAAGCCGTTTCGGAGCCTAAGATCATCTTCTGCGGCAGGTTCTCGTACCCCTCTATATACCGTCCTGTGCGGTAGTTGAAACCCGGTATCTCCACCGCTGCACCAAACCCGTTGTGGATCACGTGCATCGCTTGATCCATGCCGTTCGTTACCGGACGGGTGGGGTCGAGTTGATGGAACAGCTCCTGAAGCTTCGTGACGATCTCAATACCGTCCGGCAGCACTTGGTTCCAAACCTCGTTACCGCTTGACCAGAGCATCACAGAAGCGTTGTTGCGGTAGTGCTTCACCATGTTGGTGATGTCCCATTTCCACCAGTCGTTGAACTCCACGCTGTAGTCATTCTCCGTCTTGCCGTGGTTCCATACATCGAAAGGCTCGATCATCATCATCATTCCCATCTCATCGCAGAGCTCTACGAGTTCCGGAGCGGGCATGTTATGACTTGTGCGGATTGCATCGCAACCCATCTCTTTGAGCATCGTGATCTGGTGCTTGAGAGCGTCCTTATGCACCGCTGCACCTAATGGACCTAAGTCATGGTGGTTGCACACGCCTTTGAACTTACGAGTCTGACCGTTGAGCTGGAACCCCTTCTCGGCGGTGTAACTGATAGACCGGATACCGAAACGCGTCTCTACTTCGTCCAGTAAAATGTCCTTTGTCCTTTGTCCATTGTCCATCGTCCTATATACTCGCGTACGCGCTATATACAGATTCGGTGTCTCGGGACTCCAGAGCTTCGGCTCTTTGACGGTCGTTTCGCCTTCCTGTCCCTCGATAGTAGCAACCACCTTACCCTTATAAAGTATATCAGTCTGAATTCTGAAATCTGAATTCTGAATTCTAATCTCCTCCACGCCGTTCTGCAGCTCCACTGCGAGAGTGATGGTCGCTTGCTCCGCGCTCACTTCCGGAGTGCGCACTAACACGCCGAAGGTCGGTATATGAATCGGGTTCGTCTCTACCAGATGTACGTTTCTGTACAGACCGGCACCCGGGTACCAACGGCTCTGCTGCGGTTTGTTCTCCAAATAGACATCAATGGTCACCTCTGAACTCTCCATCGCTTGCGGCAGGATGTAGCAGTCAAAGGTGTTATAGCCGTACGGCCAATAGACCATCTCTTCGCCGTTCACATAGACGTCGGCATGACTCATCGCTCCGTCAAAAACGAGGGTGTAGAACTTATCTTTGTTCACTTTCACCGTAGTGCGGTAGTGTCCTTTGCCCATCCAAGGGAGACCACCGCTACGTCCTGTTTTCCATGTAGGCTCTTTCTCGCCGTTCTGCACCACGATCACTTCCTGCAGGTCGTTCGCACGGTCGAAAGGACCGCTGATTGCCCAGTCGTGCGGGATCGTGACCTCTTGCCAAACGGGGTTCTCCGTGGTGTCTTGGGTAAACTGCCACTGACGAATCAGTGTATCCGTACGGACGGATTGTTTATCCGTACAAGCATAAAACACCATGCTACTAATCAGCAGCATGGTATAAAGAATATAGGATTTACCTTTCATTCGTAATTCTTAATTCTTAATTTTTAATTTTTAATTACAGAAATCGGTATTCTGTTATTTCGTCTAATTTCTCTCCGGGCATCAGAACGACATTCGGGAAATCATCATGGTGAACGCTGTCCGGCCAATTCTGTGCTTCGAGACATACGGCATGTTGGATGTCGTACATCGAGCCGCTTTTGCCTTCATGCTGCTCGATCCAGTTGCCGGTATAGACCTGCAACCCTTTCATCGTCGTCCAGCACTCCATCGTCCGTCCGTCAGCCTGTAAGGTCGCTGCATGACGCAACTCTTTCGGCGCATCGGCTGCGCAGAGACACCAGTTATTGTCTATGCCTCGCCAAACCTCAAAGAACTTATCATGCATCCTGTCTCCCAGACGAACCGGTTGACGGAAATCCATCGGTGTGCCCTCTACGTCCTTGATCTCGCCGGTCGGACAGGTGAACTCGTCAAACGGCGTGTACCGGTCTGCGAATACCTGCAGCATATGGTCGTCCACCGTTCCGCTGCCCTCACCGGCAAGGTTGAAGTACGCGTGGTTCGTCATAGCTACAAGGGTGGGGGCATCGGTCTTGGCTTCGTAGTGAATAACAAGACGGTTGTCTTTGGTCGCCGTATAGGTCACCCATACGTCCAAATTGCCGGGATAACCCTCCTCGCCGTCCTTGGAGCGGTAGTGCAGCTTGATCTCATAGATGCTTTGCTCCACCACCTCCCACATCTTGGCGTTGAAACCCTCGATGCCTCCGTGCAGACTGTTGGGACCATTGTTGATGGGCAGTCTGAATTCTGAATCCTGAATGCTGAATACTCCTCCCTTGATGCGGTTCGCTACACGTCCGCAGATAGCATTGAAATAGGTCTCTTGGGTACGCCATTCGTCCGCGGTACGGAAGCCAAGAACAATGTCCTTGACTTCCCCTTTGCGGTTAGCGACCAGCAGTTTGGTGATCTTTGCTCCGAGATTCGAGATCTCCACTTTCAACCCACCACTGCTCTTTATCGTATAAAACTGAATCGGTTTCATGAATCGTCAATAATTTTCAATCGTCCATCAATCGTACCTCGTCAATCGTCAAATCGTCAATTTGGAAACGCCGTCTCCGATCTCCGCTACATAGAAATCCGCCTTGAGTCCGGTCTTCTTCTCGTACTCGGCGCCTACGAACGCTTTGAAATGCTCGATGGCTTCCTCTTTGACGAGGCTCACGGTGCAACCACCGAAACCACCTCCGGTCATACGGCTTCCGAGAACACCCTCTACCTGCCAAGCGGCTTCAGCAAGAGCGTCCAACTCCGGACCGGTCACTTCATAATCATCACGCAGCGACACATGACTGGCGGTCATCAGTTCACCGAAATAAGCGATCTCACCTTTCTTGAGTGCCTCTACAGCAGCTGCCGTACGGGCTACTTCGCCTACCACGTGACGCGCACGTTTCTTAGCTATCGGGTCGGTGATAGCGCTCTCTACTTGTGCCCAGTCTTCTTCGGTCAGTTCGGCAAGGAACTTGATCGGCTTCACTTTGCTGATCTGCTCTACAGCCGTGTGGCATTGACGTACACGGTCGTTATACGCGCCGCTGTCCAAGTGGTGAGGACTATGGGTATTGCTGATTACTACTTTGATACCTTCTAATTTCACGGGTACGTGCTCGAACTCCAAGGTGTCGCAGTTGAGGTAGATAGCATGATCTTTCTTGCCCTGCGCCGAAGCGAACTGATCCATCACACCGCACATCACGCCTGCGTACTCATGCTCGCAAGCCTGACCGATGAGCGCCAACTCCGTGCGGTATTTTTTCTCGCTCTCCGGTCCGCTCATCCACTCATCCACTAATCCTTTCATCATCTCCTCTGTAAACGCGCGCGCAGTAACCACTTCCATTGCGGCACTACTGCTCAGACCGGCTCCAGCAGGTACGTTACCGTAGTACAACAGGTCGTAACCGCTCTCCAATTTAGCCTCCGGATGACGGCGGGCGATGATGTCAATACAGCCCAAAGCGTAGTTGCACCATGCGCGGTCTGCCTGCGGTCTGATTTCTGAAATCTGAATACTGTAAGTCTGCTCCATGTTCAGCGATTTGAAGCGCAGTACACCGTCCTCATTCTTACTCATCAGCAGCCATGCACCAAAACTCAATGCGCAGGGGAACACACAACCACCGTTGTAGTCGGTGTGCTCACCGATGAGGTTTACTCGTCCCGGGGAAAAAAACATCTTCTCTGCTTTGCGACCGTATGCTTGTTCGAAAGCAGCATTCATCTCTTGTGTTGTCATAGTAATCGTTTTTATTAAATTTATACTTATTTTGAGCGCAAAGGTACGAAAAATTATTGAAATAGACAAAAAAAATGAAAAAAAATGTCCATTTATGTTATAAAACATACTAAAAGTATTGCGTCTTTCGTAAAAAAGTAGTAACTTTGCAGCAAATTTTAAAATAGGCATATATTAACCTTATAAAAACAATACTGATATGATCGAATTTGTACTTTATGCTATCCTCTTCATCCTGATCGGATGGACCTTGGTTTCTTTCTTCTTGGTTTGGAACTGGTTCGATGCACGTGACCGTCTCAAAGTGGTTCGTGAGGTGACGCGTGAGCAGACGATTCATGCTATTAAGGCGAGTGTCGCCAAGTGTAACAAACTCGTTTGGATCGGTTTGTGTATCGCTATCATTTTCATTGCGTTCCCCTTCTTGAGCCATGATTATTATGGTACGCTCACGTATTCGGGTGTGATCATCATCGCGGATGTGTTGCTGCTCGTTTCCTTGAAGATCAATGCCAATAAGTATCTGAACTTGGTGGATGATTATGTCAATGAGAATGAGGAGCACGTGCGTGAGGCAGCTGCCGAGAGAGCACGTATGCGTGAGGAGTGGAAACGTCAGGCGCCTGTCCTCAACCCGCAGGCGGAAGCGCAGATCAAAGAGGCGCTCGGTGACAACTACGAGGTGTGGTTCAAGCATGATATTCTCGTGGGGCGCAATGTGTTGGCGAATATGGAGACAGAGATGCTCTATGTACAAGGTGTCGTTATCCCCTTCAAGGAGATCATGGAGGTCCGTCCGGGACGTAAGGACCTCAAACTGGTGACCAGCGATAGTATGCATCCCTTTGTCACTATCGACTTCGGTGCCCTGCCTATTAACCCCGAGACCGGTAATAAGTATATGGACGAGATTGCGGATCGTCTCGCGAAAATTGTTGAATGATGATTAGTTCTGAAGAGAAAGCGAATACTCTCATACATCTTATTCCTTTTGCGGCTACGTTAGCTTTAGCGTGGCCGCTTTTGCGTTTAGCTGCTGAACACACATCCGAGTACCCGTATGCCTTGTTGGGAACGGTGCTGTTCCTTGTGGGCATGACGCTGATGTTCGGCTCTTCCTCCCTCTACCATGCGGTCTCCTCTCCGGAGCTCAAACGCCGTCTGAGGATCGTGGATCATATAGCTATCTATGTGATGATAGCCGGTTCGTACTCGGTGATCTGTCTCTCGGCATTGGGCGGATGGATCGGATGGGCGTTGTTTACCTTCCTTTGGATATGCGTCATAGCGGGAGCTATCGGGAAATTAGTGGCGTTTGGCAAACACCCGAACTTGTCCCTCTTCCTCTATCTGGCGATGGGATGGGCGGCGCTGCTTGTTCTCGGACCGATGTGGAAGAGCATGTCCCATCTCGCTTTTGCTTGGATCGTTGCCGAAGGGGTCTTTTATACCATCGGAGCGTATTTTTTTCATAACGATGAGAAACATGCCTATTGGCATGCTATTTGGCATGTGTTCATCGTCTTAGGTGCCACTTCACATACTGTAGCAACATGGATAATAGTAAGTTAATTTTCTTTTCTTTAGCGCTGTGCGCTATGCCGCTCATGTATGCGGCGGATACCAAACCGGCTAAGCCCCAAACAGAGACCACCAAGCAGTCTAATAAACGCACGGTGGTGCTCCATTGTGATCTGCATTGCCAAGGTTGTTGTGATAAGATCATGAAGAATATCGCTTGGGAGAAAGGTGTCAAGGATCTCGTCTGTGATCTCCGGAAGAAAACCGTTACCGTCACCTATGACACCCGCAAAACGGATCTGGAGACCCTTCTCAAAGCCTTCGAAAAAATCGGCAAACCCGCTACCTTGTTGTAATCAACTCTCCTAAAAACTTTTTTACCAATTAGTATCATTCCCGAGCAGTCTCGCAAGAATGCGAGGCTGCTCTCTTTTGGTAGAATGATAATTAAATTTTCCAATTATAAATTAACACAAACAACAATGACCAAAAAAAAGAAAATTTCACACAGCATCTAAAGGGGTGTTGTAAAGGTGCCATCATCATCCATGTGTATGGGGCAGTGAACATTCAAAACATCAACACCTCTTCCGTTAATGTAGAGGAACTTCTACGCGTTCTCATGAATCCCGAACAGCCCGAACAGTCCGAACCAGAAACACAGGTAGTTGATATCCTTCCGCTTCCTCAGAAAGGCAAATACTCCAAAGTCCGTGAGTATATCAAGGAACGGAGCCGTTTTGATGCAGAGTTTAAAACCTTTGTCAATGAGCGGTCTTTACGAGACTTATGCACGCGTCTTTCGAAAGAGTTCGGTTGGTTTGTAGATGAGCATTCTTTAGGCTCTAATCTGAACCGTCATCGATAAGAATAAACGACCATCATGGTCGTTTTTTTTGTAATAGCACACTTTTGGCACAAATAGCACGTTTGTAGCACAATTTTAGCACAAAATGTGCCACGAATAGCACATAAAAACCCCTACCTTTGCACCGGATTTCAGCTGTGGCAACGTCGCCGCACATAAAGATCCGATGTATATGAGTAAAATCAATTTTGAGGTCATAGACCAATTTTTCGCAGCACAAATCGCTGCCAACGAGAGTGAAGCAACCCTTGAAAGTCTCCGTCCACAGGTGGAGGTAGCCGTCAAAGAGATGATGCGGCAACAAGGCAAACCCAAAGGCTGGACAGGTACATTAGAGTACCACGGCTTCAAGATCATCGTCAGCCGCCCTAAGTCCTTCACATGGGAACTGAACAACCAGATCCAAGACGCCAACCTCGATTATTAC
>ONMU01000043.1 GCA_900319035.1 uncultured Bacteroidales bacterium | reverse complement strand
AGTAGTAGCACCGAAAGCATCCAAGGCTGCGCCTAAGAACCGCCTCTTACGCAAATGGCAGACGATGCATGAGCGTCTTGCCAACGCCAAACGCATTGAGCGGTACAGCCCCTCGTATGCTCGGCACATGACCGCTGCGATCCTCCTCAGCGGCTTAGGACGACTCTGCGCCAAAGACCGACACTGGGAATGATAAATCTGAACTCTGTAATCTGAATTCTGAATGCTAAAAAAGTTTGACGATATTATGCGTGCGTTGCGCGCGGGTGAGTACGCGCCTATTTATATATTGTGTGGTGAAGAACCATACTATATCGATCGCGTGTACGAGTTTATTGCAGCTAACGCGTTGGACGAGATGTCGCGTGAGTTTGACCAGCAGGTGGTCTATGGACGTGATCTGCAAGGCGCAGACATCTCACCGGTCATCGGTGCTGCCCGTGGGTTTGCGATGATGGGCGGACGCAAAGTGGTCATCGTTCGTGAGGCGCAGGCTCTCAAGAAATGGGATGCCCTGGCGGCATATCTGGATAATCTTATGCCGCAGACCGTGCTGGTCATCTGTTATAACGGCAAACCCGACAAACGGCAAGGCCTCTGGAAGAAAGCCGCCGAACATCCGCAGACCGTGTGGTTGCAGTCCGACAAACTGCGGGACTACGAAGTAGAGCGTTGGATCAATGCTTATATAGCTGACTGGAATAAAGGTCTGTATTCTGACAGTCCGAAGGACGGTCTGTCAGCGGAGCGGTCTGTCAGTGAAACGATCTCCATCGATCCCCGTATTGCACCGCTCTTGGCGGATCATTTGGGCACCGACCTCTCGGCGATAGTGGGCGCCTTGCGCAAACTCATAGACGGTCGTCCCGAAGGCGTGAACGTCATCGATGCCGCACTCGTGGAGCGGAATATAGGTATCTCAAAGGATTATAATATCATGGAGCTGCAGGCGGCGCTCATTCGCGGAGACGTGAAGAAAGTGAACCAGATAGCGCAGTATTTCGCAGGCAGTAAGGATCATCCGATGATACGTGAGTTGGCGCCGCTCTTTACCTTCTTCTCCAACTTACTCATGTACCATTATATGCCAGACAAATCGCAGGCTGTTGTGGCACGCGAGTTAGGTATCAATCCGTATTTTGTAAAAGATTATGCGTCAGCAGCGAAACGCTATCCTGCCGGTAAGACATTTCTTATTATAGGCTATCTGCGCGAGACAGACGCACGGCTAAAGGGTATCAATAACCCCTCAGCGAAGGACGCCGATCTGTGGAAAGAGCTGATCTTTAAGATTATGCACTAACGGATTCCACGTATTCGGATAACCGTGCTGCGTGACCCAAAGGATACTGTCTTTCTGCGCGATCGTAATATTGCGCAAATCGCCACGCCCTTCTCTTCTCACCGGCGTATAGTTGAGTTCTTGGGCGTATTCGATCTTGAAGGCTTCATGTTCCGCCTGCAGGTCTGCCTGCACTTTCGGATAAATCTTATCGAACAGCACAGGGTGCGCGGTGTACCAGACCAACGAAGAATCGAACTGAGCCTGCGTGATCCCGTGTTTCTCCAAGACCTGTGCGTAGTAGATATTCAGCGCTTCGTCATGACCGTATTGCAGCCCTAAGGTCTGCACCAACGCATCCGTCTTATGCAGATCCGCCAACACCCGACGCATCTCACCCGAATGCAAAATCCCCTTAGGTCTGCATCCGGTCAGACACAGGACAATGGTCAATAGACATAAGATTCCTATGTGTTGTGCTGCACGATTCATTTTTGTCCTTCGTCTTTATTCAATTGTTTCATATAAAAGAGGATGATGACGATTACTGCGCAGGTGATACAACTGTCTGCGAAATTGAATACCGGACGGAAGAAAAGCACTTCGCCTGCACCGTTACGGATAAGCGGAAAATAGAACATATCGACCACGCGACCATAGAACCAGTTCTCGTAGCCGAACAGCTTGCCGTAGAAAATGCAGTCGATGATGTTGCCCAACGCTCCGGAGATGATGAATGCGATCGTGGCGATATACCCCGTGGGCACTTCGGGTTTGCGGATGAGCACGTGTGTGTACCACGCCAACAAACCCACCGCCAAGAGCCGGAAAAGGGTCAGCGCTAATTTGCTGAACCATTCGATGCCAAAAGCCATACCGTTGTTCTCTACAAAGCACAACCAGAACCACGAGGTGATCTCATGACTCTCACCCAACGCAAAATGTGTGGCGATATAGAGTTTGATGATCTGGTCTATCACCACTGCTCCGACCACAATCATCAGAACCAATAATGTGCGCTTTAGTATAGCATTCATAATCTGAAATCTGAACTCTGAACTCTTAAATCTTAAATCCCAAATGCCGCTTTGACTTGGTCTAAGCGGTCGAGCTTCTCCCACGTGAACAACTCCACCTCGCGTTCGAACGTATTACCGTCCGCGTCAAAGAACGTCTTCTTCACCACTTCGTTGGTTCGTCCCACGTGTCCGTACTTAGCGGTCTCTTCGTACATCGGTTGCGTCAGCTTCAGGTCACGGATGATCGCTGCCGGACGGAGGTCAAAGAGTTCGCTCACTTTCTTGGCTATCTCGGCATCGCTCATCGGAACCTGTGCCGTGCCGTTGGTGTTGACGTAGAGTGAGACAGGCTCTGCTACGCCGATAGCATAGCTGACCTGTACGAGCGCTTCGTGTGCCACACCGGAAGCTACCAAGTGTTTGGCAATCCATCGTGCCGCATAAGCAGCCGAGCGATCCACTTTCGAGGGATCCTTGCCGCTGAACGCACCGCCACCATGAGCTCCGCGTCCGCCGTATGTGTCCACGATGATCTTACGACCCGTGAGACCCGTGTCACCGTGAGGACCACCGATGACGAAATTACCCGTCGGGTTGACTAATAACTTGGCGTTCTTGTCCGCAAGGAACTCATGCAGCAGATGGCTATACCGGCTGTCACGGGTTGCTACGCGGGGCAGGAGGATGTCAATAACATCCTGTTTGATCAGCTCCGGTGTCACCTTGATCCATTGTCCTTTGTCCCCTTGTACATTCTCATCGTGTTGGGTACTGAGCACGATCGTGTCGATGCGAACCGGTCGGTTCTGCTCGTCGTACTCGATGGTCACTTGTGATTTGCTATCCGGACGAAGGTACAACATCTGCTTGCCTTCCTTGCGGATACGCGCCAAGGTATAGACGAGCGTGTGAGCGAGGTCAAGCGTCAGAGGCATATAGTTATCGGTCTCGTCTGTCGCAAAACCGAACATCATTCCTTGGTCTCCTGCGCCTTGCTCTTCGGCTACCTCACGGCTCACGCCCATGTTGATATCCGCGGATTGTGCGTGCAGAGCGGTGAGGATGCCGCAACTTTCTGCCTCGAACTTATACTCCGCTTTGGTGTAACCTATCTCAGCGATCGTCTTACGAGCGATCTGCTGGATGTCAACCCATCCTTTGCAACTCACCTCACCGGCAATCACCACCTGTCCGGTGGTACACAGCGTCTCGCAAGCTACGTGTGCTTGCGGATCCTGAGCCAGCATATTATCCAAAATAGCGTCCGAAATCTGGTCGCTCACTTTATCGGGGTGTCCTTCCGACACCGATTCAGATGTAAATAAATAATTCATTGGTTGTTCAAAATAAAAAACCACAAGTGACTGTTTGGTCTTGTGGTACAAGTTTTAGCATTTTTTTTAAAGAGGTTGCAAGCAGTCAAATCCGTCCTCATTCCAAATTGCGTGCAAAGGTACTGCTTTTTTTTGACATGTGCAAATCTTTGAGCAAAATAATTGCATTTTTTTAGATGTTTTCTTGGATACGTTGCAGGGCTTCGATGGCTGCGGGACGGTTAGCAAAGGCGGAGAAACGGACAAATCCTTCTCCGCAACGACCGAAACCGACTCCGGGTGTGGAGACTACCTGACAGCGGTTGAGCAGATACTCAAAGAACGTCCATGAGTCCCATCTGTGCGGTGCGCGACACCATATATATGGTGCGTTCTCTCCGCCGTACACCTCCAGACCTGCATCCCTTAGACCTTGCAGGATAAGCGATGCGGTGGCTTTGTAGTAGCCTATGTTGGCACGAATACCTTTCTGTCCTTCGGGGGTGAAAGTAGCCTGTGCAGCGCGTTGGGAGACATAGGCAGTGCCGTTGTATTTGGTACATTGTCGTCTCATCCACATCGCTTGTAGTCCGGTCTCAAAAGGCACCACCACATAGCCGCAACGGACGGATGTGAAACCGGCACTTTTGCTGAAACTATGCACTTCGATAGCCACTTCCCGTGCGCCTTCTATCTCGTAGATAGAATGTGGGATGTCGGGCGAAGAGATATAGGCTTCGTAGGCGGCATCGAAGATGATGAGGGAATGGTGACGATGGGCATAATCGACCCAGAGACGCAGTTGGTCACGGGTAAGAACAGCTCCCGTGGGATTGTTGGGAAAACAGAGATAGATGATGTCCACCGGTTGTGCGGGCAACTCGGGCACGAACTGATTCTCCTTGAGACAAGGCAGAAAGCTGATCTCGCGTCCTGCCATGATGTTCGCATCCACGTATGCCGGGTACGTCGGATCCATGATCGCTACTTTATTATCGCGGTCGAACAGTTCGCTGAGGTTGCCTAAGTCGCTTCCGGCTCCTTCGGAGATAAAGACCTCATCCGGATGAAAATGAATGCCTCGTGGTGCAAAATCATGGTCGATGATGGTCTGCCGCAACCATTCGTAGCCGTTCTCGGGACAGTAACCACGGAAACTCTCCTCGTGGGCAAGCTCCTCTGCTGCCTGTTGCATCGCATCGACAATAACGCGAGGCAATGGTCTCGTCACATCACCTATTCCCATACGTAGCAGACGTGCGTCCGGATGCTGCGTTCGGTACGCTTGTACGCGCAGGTCGATGTCGTGAAAGAGGTAATTAGCAGGTAGTTGCGAGTAGTACGGATTGATTTTCATAACGCGAGTTTTTTAGAGTGCCGTTTTATAGGGCCATTTCACCCCGGAAGACCTCGGTAGCTGGGCCTGTCATGGTGACCATATCGGTGCGATGATCATAATGGATGAGCAGATCTCCTCCGGGGAGATGGACGGTCATTTCCTCCTCCGTCTCGCCGTGTTTGTATGCCGCTACCGCTGCCGCGCAAGCCCCCGTTCCGCACGCGAGTGTCGGACCCGAACCGCGCTCATACACGCGAACCTCTAATTCATGCGGATTGCGCACGTGTGCGAACTCTACGTTCGTTCCTTCTGGAAAATGGGGATGCGTGCTGATAAGACGACCCATCTTTGCAATCTCTGTGTCCAGAAGGTGCTGAGCACGAAAGAAAACCGCGTGCGGATTACCCATATTGACGGATGTAAAACCCAAGAGGTCGTTTCCTTGCAGCGCAAGCGAATCGGTGGTCACTTTCGGGGTACCCATATTCACCGAGACCTGCGAAACGATGCCGTCTTGGACTTGAAGGGTTAACGTTTTTATCCCCGCGAAGGTCTCTATAAACAAGCGCGACCGGAGAGAGAGACCGGATTCGTACAGATACTTGCCCACACAACGAATCGCATTTCCGCACATCTGCGCTTCGGAGCCATCGGCATTGAAGATCCGCATCTGGGCGTCCGCTTCGGCTGAAGGCAGTATGAGTACCAAGCCATCCGAACCGATACCGAAATGACGGTCGGAGAGTTGCTGCGCAAGCGAAGAGAGCTCCGTTTGCGCAATAAGGTCCGCCGTATTGGGGTCAAAACAATCTACATAGATGTAGTCATTTCCCAAGCCATGCATTTTTATAAACTGCATCTTTTTGACGCTATTTTTCATTTTTAATCCGATTAAAATTCAAAATCGGCGACAAAATTACGTTATTTTTGTGAAATATGCAAATAAAAATGCATTTTTAGCATATTTTTCTTTAATTTTGCAAAAAAAATGCAATTATTTTGCTCAAAGATTTGCACATGTCAAAAAAATGTAGTACTTTTGCAGCGGTTTTTTTTAAAATAACGGATTAAAAACAAAAAACAACGTCAAAAGTATGGGTAATATTCGTTTTGAAGCGTTAAAATCTGCATTTAAGCATAAACCGGCAGATTTGGAAGTGCCCGAAGGCAAAGTGAAGGATTATTTCGCAACCGATGTGTTCACGCGCGAGAAAATGAAGGAATATATCGCGCAGGAGGTATTGGATCAGTTGTTCGATGATGTGGACAATGGTCGTACTATTCATCGCGACATAGCAAACGTAGTGGCTATCGGTATTCGCAAATGGGCGATAGAGCACGGTGCTACGCATTTCACGCACTGGTTTCAGCCTCTGACAGGTGGCACGGCAGAGAAGCATGACGCGTTCTTTACTTTGGATAAGAACGGCGTCTTGATGGAGGAGTTCAGCGGTGAGAGTCTGTATCAGCAGGAGCCGGACGCATCCTCTTTCCCCTCCGGCGGTATCCGTAACACCTTCGAGGCACGCGGTTACTCAGCGTGGGATCCTTCGTCTCCGGTCTTCCTCATCGGTGACACACTTTGTATCCCGACGGTGTTTGTGGCTTATACCGGCGAAGCGCTCGATTACAAGACTCCGCTCATCCGCTCCACGGCATCGCTTTGTCACGCGGCGCGTGAGGTGTGCGCGTACTTTGATAAACAAGTCAAACACGTACACGCGAACTTAGGGTGGGAACAGGAGTATTTCTTGGTGGATGAAGCGCTTTATAACGCCCGTCCGGATCTGATGCTCACCGGTCGTACGCTCATGGGGCACAACAGCGCCAAGAGCCAGCAGTTGGAGGATCATTATTTCGGAGCTATTCCGGCACGTGTGTTGGCGTTCATGCGCGATCTGGAGTACGAAGCCCTCAAGGCAGGTATCCCTGTCCGTACGAGGCATAACGAAGTAGCACCGAACCAGTTCGAGATGGCACCAATCTTCGAAGAGGTCAATCTGGCAAACGATCATAACTTGCTCGTAATGAGTATCATGGAGCGTGTGGCGGAGAAACATCATTTCCGTGTGCTGCTGCATGAGAAACCCTATGCTGGGGTCAATGGAAGCGGTAAGCACTGCAACTGGTCGATGTCCACCAATACGGGTATCAACCTGCTGGCTCCGGGTAAGAACCCCTACCAGAACCTGCAGTTCATCACCTTCCTTGTGAACGTGCTCATGGCGGTTCATCGTCATAACGGCTTGCTCAAAGCGTCTATCGTGAGTGCTACCAACGAGCACCGTCTGGGGGCTAACGAGGCACCGCCCGCTATCATCTCCGTCTTTCTCGGCAAGCAGATCAGCGAGGTGCTCGACAAACTGGAGCACGCCAAAGCTGAAGAAGCCATCATCATCAATGCCAAGAAAGAGATGAAGCTCGGTGTAGCCAATATTCCGGAGATCCTGCTGGATAATACCGACCGTAACCGTACGTCGCCTTTTGCTTTCACGGGTAACCGTTTTGAGTTCCGTGCGGTGGGTTCGTCGGCTAACTGTGGCGCAGCGATGCTGGCGCTCAATGCCGCCGTAGCGGAGCAGCTGATGCTCTTCAAGGACGAGGTCGATCAGCGAATCGAGAAAGGCGAACCCAAAGAGCGTGTCTTGTTTGATGTGATCAAGAAATATATCGTTGCCTGCAAGGCGATCCGTTTTGACGGTAACGGCTATAGCGAGGAGTGGAAGAGTGAAGCAGCCAAACGTGGTCTGGACTGCGAGACGAGTGTGCCGGTTGTCATTGACCGTTACTTGGCACCGGAGAGCATCCGTATGTTCGAGAAGACCGGCGTGCTCAATGAGCCGGAACTCCACAGCCGTAGTGAGGTCAAATGGGAGACCTACGTCAAGAAACTGCAGATCGAGAGCCGTGTGATGGGTGATCTGGTGGTGAATCATGTGTTGCCTGCTGCCAAACGGTACCAGACGATGCTGCTACAGAACGTCTTAGCGGTCAAGCAGGTCTTCTCGGCAGACGAGACGGCTTCGCTCAATGCGATGGACTACAGTATTATCAAGCAGATAGAGGAGCACTCGGGTGCTATCTTCGAAGGGGTAGAGCGCATGACCGAAGCCCGGCATAAAGCCAATCGTCAACCTGACGAGCGCAGCAAAGCCGTCGCGTACCACGATACCGTCCTGCCGCTGATGGCAGAGATCCGTGACCATGCCGATGCCCTCGAGCTCATCGTTGATGACGAGATGTGGACACTGCCTAAGTATCGTGAACTGATGTTCATCCACTAACTGGTTATATGCAGATAGCAGATCGAATGATCGAAGAAGCCATGCGGCGAATTAAAAATGTATTCATGTAATGGAAACGAAGTATATCTTTATTACCGGAGGTGTAGCTTCGTCGTTGGGTAAGGGTATCATCTCAGCATCCTTGGGTAAGTTACTCCAGGCGCGTGGGTATCGGATAACGATTCAAAAGTTCGATCCGTATATCAACATCGACCCTGGGACTCTCAATCCGTACGAACACGGCGAGTGTTATGTGACGGCAGACGGGATGGAGACAGACCTTGATCTTGGGCACTATGAGCGCTTTACGGGTATTGAAACCACGCGTGACAACAGTGTGACGACAGGTCGTATCTACCTGAGTGTGATAGAGAAAGAGCGTCGTGGAGATTATTTAGGTAAGACCATACAAGTTGTACCGCATATCACGGACGAGATCAAAAGGCGTATTCAATTGAATGCAACTAAACAACCATTGGATTTTGTGATTACTGAGATAGGCGGTACGATAGGGGATATAGAGAGTCAGCCATTCTTAGAGGCTATCCGTCAATTACGATGGGAACTCGGCCCCCAGCGGGCGCTCAATGTGCATCTTACCTACGTGCCTTATCTGGCTGCCGCAGACGAACTGAAGACCAAGCCGACGCAGACCAGTGTCAAACAACTGCAAGGACTTGGAATCCAACCGGAGGTGCTTATCCTTCGTACGGAACATCATCTGAGCGATGAATTGCGTAATAAAGTAGCGCATTTCTGCAACGTTGCACCAGAGGCGGTGATTCAAAGTCAAGACCTGCCGAGTATCTACGAAGTGCCCATCAATATGTATGAGCATCAACTGGACAGGGTTATCTTGAGTAAGATGGGCATCAAAAGACCTACAAAACCTGATCTGAAATCGTGGTTGGACTTTTTGGACTGCCGTAAACGTGCAGACGAAGTGCTACATATAGGTCTGGTCGGCAAATACGACCTGCAAGATGCATACAAGAGTATCCGTGAGAGCCTCGCACATGCGGGTACATACAGAGGATATAAGGTACAGATTCATTTCATCAATAGTGAGTTTATCACCCGTGAGAACGTAGCTGAACAACTATCCGGTATGGCCGGTATCGTTATTTGTCCGGGATTCGGGCAACGAGGTATAGAAGGCAAGATTCTGACCGCAGAATATACCCGTACGCACGATATTCCCACATTCGGTATCTGTCTCGGCTTCCAGATGATGGTGATTGAGTTCGCGCGTAATGTGTTAGGCTACCAAGATGCCAATAGTAGCGAGATGGACGAAACGACACCGCATAATGTCATTGATATGATGGCGGAGCAGAAGAACATCACGCAGAAAGGCGGAACGATGCGACTCGGCGCTTACGAGTGTGCTTTATCTAGAGGCAGTCGTACGGTGCAGGCCTATCACGGGCAAACACTCATTAAGGAAAGACACCGTCATCGTTATGAGTTTAATAACTCATATAAAGATACGTTTGAGAAACAGGGGATGAAATGTGTGGGAATAAATCCGGATACCAACTTAATAGAGATCATGGAGATACCGATGCATAGGTGGTATATCGGCACGCAGTTTCACCCCGAATACAGTTCAACGGTCTTGCATCCGCATCCGTTGTTCCTGGATTTTATTGCGGCATGTATTAAAGCATCAAAGGACAAATTGTATGTACACCAGGCGTTGGATTTGGTGACGCCGGACAAGGATTTGTGCGTTTTTCGGCGTTCTCCAATAGAAAAGAAGTCGAAGAGGCACTAAAAAGTATGAAAACACTTGCATAATTCAAAATAATATAGTAATTTTGTGCGCTAAAATAATAAATCGTACATCGTAAATCGTCAAATCGTAAATAATTTTATGTGTGGAATTGTAGGATATATCGGTAAACGCAAGGCGTACCCGATTTTGATTAAAGGTCTTCATCGTTTGGAATACCGCGGCTACGATTCAGCCGGTGTGGCACTCATCAACGAGGCAGGACAACTGAACGTCTATAAAGCGAAAGGCAAAGTGTCAGAACTCGAAGCCTTCTGCGCGGACAAGGATACCAATGGTACAATAGGTATCGCGCATACGCGTTGGGCTACCCACGGCGAGCCTAATACGGTCAATGCGCATCCTCATTACTCGGAGTCCGAACGCCTTGCGATCATCCATAACGGCATCATTGAGAACTACGCGGTCCTCAAAGCCGGTCTCATGGAGCAAGGCTATACCTTCAAGTCCGAAACGGACACCGAGGTGTTGGTGCAACTCATCGAATATACGCAGGTGAACCGACACGTGGATCTCAAGACAGCTGTGCAGTTAGCCCTGCAGCAGGTCATCGGTGCGTACGCGATAGCGGTGCTGGACAAAGATCATCCGGACACGCTGATCGCAGCCCGCAAAGGTTCGCCGCTCGTCGTCGGCATCGGCGAAGACGAGTATTTCTTGGCTTCCGATGCAACCCCGATTGTGGAGTACACCGACCAAGTCATCTATATCGAAGATGAGGAAGTGGTGTGTGTAAGGATGAGTGGATTAGAGGATGAGAGGATGAGTGCTACCTCTAACCCACTAACCCCCTCACCCACTAACCCATTAACCATCACCACCATCAATAACGTTGCCAAGACGCCGGAGATCAAGCGTCTCGAACTCTCCCTCAGCCAGTTGGAGAAAGGCGGTTATCCGCATTTCATGCTCAAGGAGATCTTCGAGCAACCCCGTACGCTGACCGACTCCATGCGAGGACGTGTCAACGTTAGGCAGGATAACATCGCTCTCTCGGGATTCATTGATAACAAAGAGCGGTTCCTCAATGCCAAACGAATCATCATCACCGCTTGCGGCACCTCTTGGCACGCCGGACTGATAGCTATGTACGCTATTGAGGAGTTCGCGCAGATACCTGTCGAAGTGGAGTACTCCTCCGAGTTCCGTTACCGCAAACCGGTCATCAACAAAGACGATGTGGTCATCGCTATCTCGCAATCCGGTGAGACAGCCGACACCCTCGCAGCTATCCAACTCGCGAAATCCAAAGGCGCGTTTATCTTCTCTATCTGTAACGTCGTAGGCGCTTCTATCCCACGTGTGTCGGACAGCGGCTGTTATACGCATGTGGGACCCGAGATAGGCGTCGCTTCCACCAAAGCCTTCACCGCACAAGTCGTTGCCCTCACCATGCTTGCTCTCTGTATCGGCAAAGAGAAGGGCACCCTGAATGAAGAGCACTATCTGAAGATAGTGCGCGAATTGGGACAAGTGCCTGATAAAATAGAGCGCGTCTTAGGACAGAACAAACGCATTGCGGATTTTGCGAAGACTTTTACCTATGCTCAGAACTTCATCTATCTCGGTCGCGGATATAATTATCCGGTCGCTATGGAAGGTGCACTCAAACTCAAAGAGATCTCCTACATCCATGCCGAGGGGTATCCCGCTGCGGAGATGAAACACGGACCGATAGCCCTTATCTCGCAGGAGATGCCGGTGGTGGTCGTAGCTCCGCATTGCGGCACGTACGAGAAAGTGGTATCGAACATCCAAGAGATCAAAGCCCGCAAGGGTAGGGTGATAGCCGTGGTGACCGAAGGCGATGAACTCGTCTCCAAGATCGCGGACTACGTCATCGAAGTGCCGGAGACCGAAGAGTGCCTCACGCCCCTTCTGACCGTCATCCCTCTCCAACTCCTTGCCTACCACATCGCCGTCGTCAAAGGCTGCGACGTCGATCAGCCCCGCAACCTCGCTAAGTCAGTTACCGTAGAATAATTAATTAAATCGTGATCTCGTAATTACGTGATCTCGAGATCTCGAAAACCCATTAATAATATGAAAGTCGCAATTTTAGGTTATGGTAACATCGGCAAAGCCGCCGAAGAAGCCATCAAAGCCGCTCCGGATATGGAGCTGGCAGGTATTTTTCACCACAATGATTGTTTGGAATGCATCGATGCAGACGTAGTGCTTGTCGCAACGCCGACGCGTGAAGTGCAGAAGTTCGCCACCGTCCTTGCCGCACGCGGTATATGCACGGTGGATAGCTTCGATATCCATGGTCAGATCTGGAACTTACGCAGTTCCTTGGACGCTGTGTGTCAGGCTAATAAGTGCGTCTCGGTCATCTCAGCAGGCTGGGATCCGGGTTCGGACTCGATGATCCGTGCGCTGCTCATGGCATTGGCTCCCCAAGGTATCACCTACACCAATTTCGGTCCCGGTCGTTCGATGGGGCACACCGTAGCTGCCAAGGCTATCAAAGGCGTCAAGAACGCCCTCTCTATGACCATTCCCTTAGGAACAGGCATCCATCGCCGTATGGTCTATATCGAGCTCGAAGAAGGAGCCGATTTCAAGACCGTTGAAGCGGCTATCCTTGCCGATGATTATTTCGCACACGATGAGACCCACGTCATTGCTGTGGAGTCGGTCGATGCCCTCAATAACGTAGCGCACGGCGTCAACCTCGTTCGTTCCGGTGTGTCGGGAGAGACTCATAATCAGCGTTTTGAGTTTAACATGGCAATCAATAACCCTGCTCTCACCGGTCAAGTGATGGTCAGCTGTGCCCGTGCAGCTTTTCGCATGAAAGCCCGTGGTCAGTTCGGTGCCAAGACCATGATCGAACTCGCCCCCATCGACCTCCTCGCGGGAGACCCCGAAAGTTTGGTCAAAGCATTGGTATAAACCATCTTCAAACCTTCAAACCATCGGACTCTGTCCGTCAAATTTTTGGAAAATTTTTGGTAATTTTGGACAAACAAAAAGAATAAATCTAATTTTTTGGTCTAAATATTTGCACATTTCAGAAAAAAGTAGTACCTTTGCAGCGAAATTTTGAAAATCGTTCCCATTGGGGATTAAAAACCAATATAACTATGACCAGAAAAAGAAGACAAGAAAATCTTGCTTATTTATTAGAAATAGAGCAAGAATTGCTTCGGAAAGGCAAACGGTTGTCTAAAACTTTCTATGGTATGAAGCAAAGCGCCGAAGAGGCTTTGGCTCGGGCATGAGATACCTAATAGACACCAACATATTTATTTTCCAAGCAACCGACCCGCAACAACTCAATAGAGATGTAGCTGAGATTCTTGGTGACTATGAGAATCTTATTTATATCAGTACGGAGTCGCTGCGCGAGTTGGTTGTGCACTATAACAACAAGGCATTGCTTCGGAAATACTGGAAGACCAAGATAGATATGTTGCGTTCTATTACAGGTCAATATGGCTTACAGATTCTTTCTTTGGCTCCGGATGTGATGTACACGTATGCCAAAATGAATCTGTATCATAACGACCCTTCCGATCATGTCATTATAGCGCAGGCAATCGCAATGAAGATGCCTCTTATCTCTGATGACAACCGGTTTCCTGAGTACCGGAAAGAAGGTTTGGAATTGATAGAAAACTAACCCCACATGCTCTCACAAATGACATATAATATACGAATTACCGCCGCGCCTGCGTGGGGGGGGGGTATTCGCACAGTTTGACATAAATAACATACAGATAGTATCGGCGTCCAACGGTGCCGGATAGGTGCAAGCAGTACTTGACTTGGGTCAGGTGCTGCTTGTGCTCGTTTTATACGGGCTATACCTTGCCGAAAATATCCGATTATTAAGATCGGCACCAAAAGCAAACAGCAAATAATTAACAATATTAACAATTTAAAGCAACAAAACAATGAAGAAAATTAAACTATTTTCCATTCTCGCCCTGCTGCTCATGGCTGCGACAGGCACAATGGCGCAGACGGAAACGCTGCTGACTACAATTACGGCAACTGGCAAAGAACAGGCAAACTACAGTACGGCGAACGTAGCAAACGTTTCATTCAGTTATACTGCATATGGATCCTCAGCATACTTAGCTAACTGGGGCTGGTGGGGATACGGTTGGTCGGCAACCGTCAATGCTGCCGAAGGATACACCATCACCAAATGCGTATTCTATGACGATCAAGATCGTACAGCAACAGACAGCGAAGCTCCATTTGTTGTAGAAACCACAGAAGAGGATAAAACGCCGAAAGTAAATGGTACACCCATTCTGGCGTACACGTCTAAAGGTATAAAAAAGATTGAGGTGTATGGCTACGCTACTCCGACGACTTACACCCTACAGCTCCATGTGAACGATGCAGCGATGGGATCGGTAGCCGTTACGAACCTCCTCGGCAGCGACATCATTGACAACATGGACGGTACGTACACCGTTCCGGAGAACACAGAGGTAACGATTCTCGCTACCCCGAACGAGGGATATGAGTTCAGCGGATGGAAAGCAAGTAATACGCTTTGCGACTTTACCGAATGTGAATTCGTTGATGTCAACACCGTTGATAACCCGCTGACCTTCTCCATGACCATGGAAGTAGCTTTCATGGCTGAGTTTAAGGCAGTTGCTCCGACAGCCATCGAGAATGTACAATCTAACAAAGCGCAAGGCACCAAGTTCTTCCGTGACGGCCAGCTCCTCATCGAGAAGAACGGCAAGATATATAACGCACAAGGCGCAGAGGTAAAATAAATAATAGCCATTAGGCAAATCGTATTAACAGTGGCGGTAATCCGACATGGGTTACCGCTACTTTTTTATAGTAACTAATTAAAAATCAAACAACAATGACCAAAAAAAAGAAAATTTCTATCTCTTAGAAAGCACGGCAGAACGCCGTGCGCGTCGTAACCGTGACATCAAAAGCACGGCAGAACGCCGTGCGCGTCGTAACCGTGACATCAAAGCTCTCTTCCAACACCTCGTTGTCGAAGAGGGCTTTTCGTTTATGGATGCCTACGAGGCAGTCGGGTATCATTTTTACCTCTCAGCAGAGCAAATCAGGCAAATAATTGCAGACCGATGTTAAAAGTGGTGAAAACCACCACAATTCTTCCGCCCAAAAGCTGTAATTTTGCACCGGATTTCCAAAACAAGGCTGGCGCCAGCCAAATATATTAACGTTTTAACGTGCGGAAGCACTAACAATTATGAGTCAAATCAATTTTGAGGTCATCGACCAATTTTTCGCAGCTCAACTGAGCGCAAACGAGAGTGAAGCAACCCTTGAAAGTCTCCGTCCACAGGTGGAGGTAGCCGTCAAAGAGATGATGCGGCAACAAGGCAAACCCAAAGGCTGGACAGGCACATTAGAGTACCACGGTTTTAAGATCATCGTCAGCCGCCCTAAGTCCTTCACATGGGAACTGAACAACCAGATCCAAGACGCCAACCTCGATTATTACAAGAAGCAACACGCGATGTAC
>ONMU01000022.1:761-50660 GCA_900319035.1 uncultured Bacteroidales bacterium | reverse complement strand
TACAAGGTCTGAACGAAGCGCAGAAACAGCTCCTAACCCAATGGATGTTCAACTGGCAGAAGTTCATTAACAAGCATCTCAAACCCGAAAAAGAGGTACGTTTCTGGACCGAAGAGGTAAGCGCACATCGTCAGAAGCAACTGACGCAATACCTGCGAATCCAAGAGAAAGACTGGGATTATTTCCGGAGTCTTTCTGCGGCTATTTATGCCTTGCGTCAGATGGGTTACGTTCGCCGTGCTTGCTCCATGCGGGACATCACCCGATGGATGTCAGAACAGCTCGTCAAAGACTACTCCACCAAAAACAACCACGATCAGTTTGTCCGCGCATGGAAGGACTTAGGGCGTTACACACCGGAGGTCAAAGATTACGTGGAGTCCCTAAAAGAAAATGGTGTCATGCCTTTGAATGGTATTTACTGAACAAAATAAAAATTAAAAATGCAGAATTTTATTTGCATATTTCAGATTTTTGTTGTACCTTTGCAGCCGAAAACATATAAAACCATGAAAAAATTCTTCATTTTTTGTTTGATTCCTCTTCTCTTCGCAAGCTGTAAAATCAAAGTCGAAGGAGCTTACAGCGAATCCGTTCGTGTCTCTTTGCCGCAGAACCACTCGGCTAAAGTTCATTTTACCCGTAAAAACGGAAAGATCAGCACGCATCTCTTTCTGAACAAGAACAAAGATCTCGCCTGCTCTCAATACGGCGGTTCGGTCAAGTATCTGGGAGACAAGAAGACCTATGTCTTCTCCTTGCAGCAACTGACGGTCTATAAGAACAACCTCTCCAAGAAAGAGCTGAGCTATTACACCGACCCGAAGACCGTCCAGATGGAGGTGACCTACTCGCCTCAGAACGAGTCTTACCAGATCCGGCTCAGCGGCTCCAAGTGTCCGGCTATGCAGATGTCTCAAGCCCAGACTGTTGCCAATGGAAGCCGTCCCAGTTTCAAAGAGGAGTTTAAGCACGGTTCGTTCTGGAGAAAAGTCGAATGCCTTATAGGAGAAGTGCTCGCTTTCACGTACACCTCCATACAAAATATTTTTGACCGAACCTTGGGCAAGCTGGATTTCAGCAGTCGATGGATGCTCCTGTTCTACTTAGGCGGTTTGCTGATCATGGGTATCGGTTTGCAGATGTTCATGCCTCTTTGCTGGATCGGCGTCATCATGACATACGCCTATCTGCAGTATATGACTCCGCCCTTCTTTATGTTATGGCCAAGTCTCGTAGGCTGGGGGTGGATGATTGTCAGTCTGATTCCGATGGTCATCGCCATCGTGATGCATGCTATGCTGTGCGTCGGATTGATTCTGAAGACTTTCACCAACGGTTTTATCAACTTCCTCATCATGCTCATTCCCGCTTTCATCGCCGTTCTGTCCCTTGTTGCGCTGGTCAATATAGCGTTTAACGACCACATTGAGTTAATCGCGTTCTTCATCCTTGGCACAATGGGCGGAGGTAAAAAAGTCGTCGGCTACTTCATCGACAACAACGGCAACGTGCATGAAGTGGTTCGGTAACGCACTTTAGCACAAAGGCAGAAAGCACAAAAAAACAGGCAACCCGAAAGTTGTCTGTTTTTTGTGCGCAGGATGAGACTCGAACTCACACGATCTTGCGACCACTACCCCCTCAAAGTAGCGTGTATACCAATTTCACCACCTGCGCGTCGCGTCAGCGACGCTCCATCAAAGAGCGTTGTGCCCAGAACAGGACTCGAACCTGCACACCTCGCGGCATGCGCACCTGAAACGCACGCGTCTACCAATTCCGCCATCTGGGCGCGCTTGCATCAACACTTCGCGTGACTCGCGACGCCGTCGCTCGATGACGCCTATGTGTTGTGCTACGCTTTTCGGTCTGCAAAACTGCGTTTCACATCCCGAGGTTTTTGTCCCTTTTTGCCTAACGACAAAAAAAAAGGAGCGGAAAACGAGACTCGAACTCGCGACCCCGACCTTGGCAAGGTCGTGCTCTACCAACTGAGCTATTTCCGCATTTTCTTTTTCTTTTAATGTAAAAGATCACTGCTCTCAAGGACTCTAAATATAGCGTTCCTTTCAAAAGCGGGTGCAAAGGTACTGCTTTTTTTTGATATGACCAAATTTTTTAGCAAAAAAATGCAAAAAAAATGCATTTTCTTGTAAAAAAGCCCTAAAATAGGTCGATTTTAGAGGCAAGCAAGCACCGAAAACACTAAAGTGGAGAACATGAGTACCGGCATTTGTTTGTCTAATTTAGACTCCGGTTGCGTCCAAAGGTACCACAGATTCCAGCACCAAACAGGCAGCACGCAGAGCGTCCAATAATGTCCATAGAGCACCATGATCGTCATAGCGGAAAGGAGCAAGAGGGAATGATAGATGCGCGCACCTTTCGGTCCTAACGCGCACGCGAACGTGCGCTTATGATGCGCGCGATCATTATTCATATCGCGTATGTTATTGAGGTTGAGTACTCCTACGCAGGGCAAACCCACCGCTACACCTGCCCAGAAGACCTCCCAAGTAAGCGTTTGTGTTTGCAGATAATACGCGCCCATCGTGCTCAGCAGTCCAAAGAAAAGGAAGACACCCAAATCGCCGAACCCCATATAACCGTAACTATGCTTTCCGAGCGTGTATTTGATCGCCCCAATGATGGCTAAAGCGCCAAGGAGGAGGAAAATGAGTGTGTTGGTGTATGGTGTACAGTGTACGGTGTACGGTGTAGCCCAAAAGGCGACACCTATTAAGGCTGTACCGAAAAGGACGGAGAGGATCACAAAGAGGATGATCATTCGTTTCATCTGCTGCACCGTGATCGTACCTGCCTGCAGGCCGTACGCCTCGCGTCCGTGCTGGTCAGCGTCCGTTCCTTTGAGCGCATCGCCGAGTTCGTTGCTCAAGTTACTGAGAATCTGCAAACAGAGGGCGGTGAGGACTGCCAAGATGAAAGTTGAGAGTTGAAAGTTGAAAGGTGAAAGACTATAAGCCAAACCGGAGCCGAGGATGATTCCGGCAACGGAGAGCGGCAATGTGCGCAAACGAAGAGAGGTAATGTAGGGAGACATAGGAATAATTTACGATTTACAGATTTACGATTTACGATTTACGCGGTCTTAGGTATATAGTCCGCCGTTGATAGATATACATTCGCCGGTGATGTAGGAAGCATCATCGGAGGCAAGGAAAGCCACGAGGGCAGCGACTTCTTCGGCAGAACCGAAACGGTTCATGGGTACAGTCTTTTTGAGTTCCGCCTCTTCGAGTCCATCCGTCATGTCGGTTTTGATAAATCCGGGGGCAACGGCATTGACGGTGACGTTCTTTTTCGCTACCTCTTTGGCAAGCGATTTGGTAGCGGCAATGAGTCCGCCTTTCGCTGCCGCATAGTTACACTGTCCGGGCAGACCGGTGATGCCGGAAAGGGAAGCGATGTTGATGATTCGTCCATGTTTATGGCGGATCATAGGCGTAAGGAGAGGTCGTGTGACGTGATAGAACGAGAAGAGGTTCGTTCGCAGCACCGTCTCGAACTCATCGGGTTCCATAAAAACCAACAGATTATCCCGACGGATACCGGCGTTGTTGACCAACACGTCGATATAGTCTTCGGGATGCGATGATTGCCATGCGTCAAGGGCACTCTGCGCACTCTCGGGATTGCCGACATCAAAGCGCAGCAGTTCTGCCTGCCCGCCTTGGGATTGAATCGCTTGCAGCGTCTCTTGCGCCGCTTGTTCGTTCGACTGATAATTGATGATAACCGTATAGCCCGCTTTGGCGAGACGCAGGGACACTGCCCTTCCTATACCTCGGCTTCCGCCGGTAACTAAGGCATATTTCATATTTTAGATTTTAGATTTTAGATTTCAGATTTCAGTTTGACATATGTCGTTTCGCCGGAACGGACTTCGGCGGTGAGGATGTCGGGCTCGGAGAAGAGGAGGTGGACATCGAGCGAAGGCGTTTCGGCAGGAATAATCGTTCGAAGGAACTTACACTGCTTGATCTGCTTTAGGCGTACGGGGCGCTGAAGAGCTCTCTCGGCGCACTCTTTGATGATCTGCACTTGGCAGGCACCGGGTGCTACCGGTTGTCCCGGAAAATGCCCCTCATAGATCGCACACGAAGCGTTCAGGCGCACCTCAAAGAGGAACTCCGTATCGCTCAAAGCGGTCTGAGAAGAGAGTGTGTAGTAGTCGTTGATCATAGCAGTTGGTGTTGTTGAAGCCAATGTTCGTAGAAAGGTGGCAACGCAGGGCAGAACTCACCGGCAAGGTCGGTGAAGAGCTGTATGCTCTCCGCTGTGAGGATGAGTTGCGAGGTGCGTGTGTTGGTGATCTCATAATGGAAAACCATTTTGGCTCCCGTTGCTCGGCAGTAGATGATCTTGAGGTCTAACTCATCGCCCATCGCAGCCGTGCCCCGATACTGGAGATGGAGGTCATAGAGCGGTGCTACAAAGCCGTTTCGGTACATCTCCATATAGGCGAGACCGTGTTCTTCGCCCCATCGCTCGCGTGCGTCCTCCAGATAGGTGACGTAGTTGCCGTGCCAAACCATGCGCAGGGCGTCCATTTCGCTAAACCGCACACGCACTCTGAGGGTCGTGACGAGGTCTGTTTCCGTGATTCGTTGGTTCATATCAGTTTTGTATTACTATTTTCAATTGTCCGTGAGCTATCTGTTGCTCGGCGCAGCAGGTTGTTGCCTCAACGAGGGTGACTCCTGCCATCTCGGCAACGGTAGTGAGGGTCGTGGTGAGGGTGTCTCCGACCTTCGGCAGAGCGTTGCACTCGAAGGCTTTGACCTCTCCGATGAAACCGACCTTAGGGGCAGTCTTGCTGCGCAGGTTCTCCATGCCCGCCAAAGCCGCAGCGGTCTGCGCCATATGCTCGATGAGACCTGATTCCTCCAAGGTATTGTCGCGAAGGAAGATGTTATCTTGGCGGACGGTAAGGGCAGTGACGATACCGTTGGTCTCAGTACGCACCACATGGTCAATCATCACCATAGGCGGACGTTGAGGGATCAAGGCATAGATAGGATTCGGTCGTCCGAAAAGCAGTTCACGTAACAAAGGCGGGATGATGTTCGCCGTGAGGATGACCACAGACATACCGATGAGGGTCACGACGCCAAGGGAGTACATCGCCGGATGACGCGCTACAACGAGCACACCAATACCGAGGAACATAATGAGCGCCGAGAGGATGATGCTGCCTTGGTAGCGAGAAAGCATTCGTCTGCCCGTCCGGTACTCGTACTGCAAGCCCTCGACAACGAAGATGGTATAGTCGTCTCCTTGTCCGAAGATGAAGGTAGCCAAGATGATGTTGACGATATTAAACTGCAAGCCCAAGAGGTGCATGATACCGAGAATCCAGATCCAGCTGATTGCCATGGGTATAAACGAGACGAGGGCTGCTCTCCAACTGCGCATCGTGAGTACCAAGAAGAAAAAGACCAAGAGCGAGCATGCATAGCCTATATAATCGAAGTTCTCGGAGAGCTGACGGGTGATGCTGCCGTGGAGCGACTTGAGGTCGAAGACCAGACTGCTCTCCCCTATCCTCTCTTGTATGTGTTTCTCAAATGCCGCTACCTGCTCTTTCTCCACGCCTACTCGTGTAACGAGCGTGACGCCCTCTGAGCGCTGTATGTAATAGCCTTGGAGGATGCTCTCGGCGATAGGAGCAAAAGCCGTCATCGGCAGCGGTTGACGCGGAGCGGTGAGGATATTGGCAAAAGAAGCAAAGGTCTCAGGTCGGAAGCCGTAGGTCGATGCCTGTCGGTTGATCTCCCGCAAGAGAGATTGCGCGTGTCGGTCGCAGAAGAGTGTCCAGCGCGCCAAACGGCGTTGCTGCTCCGCACTATCCGGCAACCATCTCCACGCAGAGAGCACCGTGCGCACACCTTCGTATGTCGCCAACGAGTCCGGACAGGTAGCCTGAGACTGTGGCTCCATAAGATAGACCGTCTCCGTAGCGGTCTCTCCTGCCAAAGCCGTGAAGTAGGCGAAATCCGTGCGTTGCTGCTCGGTCATGTAGTTCATATGCGAGATGTCGGCATCGAAGGTGATCTGTCTTCCTGCAAAGAACAGTCCGACCGTGACCGCCCCTATCAGCGCCAAGAGCGTATAACGGCGAACAGGGGACATCGAGGAGGGCGCTACTTCGCTTCGCTCCTCGGGCACAGCGGCAGCAGGCAACGAGTCCATGAGACGCGGCAGGAAGAGGATCGTGAAGAGGATCGTTCCGGCAAGCATAGAGGCAGCGAAAATACCGAGGTCACGCAGGGCAACTGCCTGCAGCGGGACGAGAGTAAGGAAAGCGCCAATGGTGGTGATATTTCCGATGACCAGCGGCGTGATGACTTCTTCGAGCGTCTGACGCACCGAGGTGGTATAACGACGATGGAAGAGTATATGCAGCGGATAGTTGACGGCGATACCGATGATGATACTCCCTATGCCGAGCACGATAAGACTAACCTCCCGGCACACCACGCTCATCACCGCCATACCGAAGATCTGACCAAAAGCGACCGTCAGCAGGATGTAGAGCATCGCTTTGCGTTCGCGGCGGAACGTCCAACAGAGGACGACCATGATCAGCACGACCGCGAGTGAGACAGCGATGAGACTATCTTTCTTGATGCGCGAGGCGTTCTCCACAGCAATGACGGGTGCTCCGAGCAGACGGACAGAGAGCTCGGGATAGTTCTCCGAGACCTGTTGTCCGATTTCGTTAAGGAGCTTGACCAAGTCCGTGTTCCGCCTCGTCTCATTAGCTCCATAAGGTGTCTGTATCAGTGCAAAAGCGAGGTGTTCGTCTTCGGAGAGCATATAGCCGTCCAAGGAAGAGAAACCGCCTGTGAGGGGTTGAAAAGACTGCAAGGAAGCGATGACCGGTGTGAAGAGTCCCAAGGGGTCGTCTCCTATCGTGCGGTGCAGGAACGAGGAGACGGGCATCTGCATCATCCGTTGATTCTCCGCCATACGTCTGGAAACGAAGTCTCCGCTCGCCAAGATGGAATCCATGCGCCGATAATCGGCGTCAGTCAGAAAATAAGGAATCAGCTCATAGACCTGATGAAGGATATCCAGATAATGAGCTATATCTATCTGCGTAGTAAGGAGCGAGGCGAGGGAACTATCCCGCTCTTGGAGCAAGGCTGCATAGCGGTCGATGGCATCCAGTTTGGTATCGGTGTCGCCGCCCTCGAAGATAATGACAATCCGCTCGGCTCCGCTGATATCCTGATAGACACGCATCGCCTGTTGCTGAGCCGGAGAGAGCGGCAGGAAGTCGGTGATGTCTTCTTTGTAGCGAAGACGGCTGACGAGCAGTCCGCAGATCAGCACAAGGGCTGTCAGCAGCGACCAAAAGAGGGCGTTGCGGGTTCGTAGATAGTCATATATGGCGAGTATGAGTCTTTTCATCGTTCGTCCACAAAAAGAATCGGTTTGCGGCTCTTCGCCGGATAATTGATAGCATGAATGACATCCACCGGAAGGATCTCCACGTTCGGTGCAACGCGCAGACGGGCGCGGAAACGATCCTTGAGGTCTTTGATGATCGTCTCAGAAGGCAGTGCGTGATGCGTCGGTTTGAGTCCGACACGTACGACCACATCATCCGTTCCGGCGGACGACTGCCTTGCCACAACGACGAAGTTCTCCACGAAATCGCAGTTAGCGAGGACATCATTGATAGCCGGAGGATAGATAGTGGTGCCTTTGAGCTTGAGCATATTATTCTTGCGTCCCACAAGAGGTGTGAGCCGATAGCTGTTCCGTCCGCAGCGACAAGGAGCGGTTATTTTTGCGGCTACGTCTCCTGTCCGGAACCGCAATAAGGGCATCGCTTCTACGCCAAGAGTCGTGATGACGATCTCCCCTACCTCACCGTCCGGCACGGGACGATTATCTTCTCCAATGATCTCCACGATCACCAGTTCGGGATGCACATGACCGCCGCAGCCGTAGGTACACTCGGAGAAAGTAGCCGACATCTCGGTCGAGGAATAGGTAGCGAAGAGCTGCACTTCGGGCCAAAGGTCATGGATACGGGTGCCTAAGAGGTTAAGCGAGAGGTCTTGGTTGCGAAGTCCCTCACCGATGCCGATGATCCGTTTGATAGAGCAATGACAATAGTCAATACCGTTCTGCTGCGCATAGCTGAGCAGACGCAACACAAACGAAGGCACGCACATGATCGTGTCCGGCTGCAGACGAAGGATCGTGTCCCACTGCAGTTCCGGAATACCGTTTCCGACACGGATAATACCTGCCCCTAAGCGGCGCAAGCCGTTGAAGTACGCCATACCTGCCATGAACCGTTTGTCGAGCGTCGTCATGAGTTGCACCACACTGCTCTTCGTCACTCCGGCACAGCGGAAGGACTTGTACTCGTTGAACGCCAGACGGTCGAGGTCATGGTCGGAACAACCGAAGACCACCGGTTCGCCTAAGGTACCCGAAGTGGTGACATAGTCAATGAGTTGCTCTTTGGGGCAACAGAGAAAATCATCGTTATAGAGCTGCAGGTCTTTCTTCTCAGTGAAAGGCAGACGCTGCAGGTCTTCGATTGTGCGGATAGAGGCGATGTCTATCTGATGCTCGGCAAACATCCGTTGGTAATAGGGCGAATGTGCGTGCAGGTAGGATAGCTGCTGACGCAGCAAGTCTTCCTGAAAAAGCTTCTGCTCCGCAGGCGAAGCAAATTCTATATCCTCATCGTAATGGTTCATAAGTGTTGTATCCATTGTAAAAATTCCTGTTTCCATTGGCGGGATTCGGGTGTACCTTTGGTCTCGGACGCCCCGAAGCCGTGTCCGCCTGTTTGGTATTGTATATAGCGGTGCGGCACGTTATTTGCCGTCAGCGCTGAGTCGAGTAATTCGGAGTTACGGTATTTGACAACCGGATCATCCTTACAGTTGACGAGGAAGACCGGAGGGCAATCAGGGGTAATATGTTTCTCTAACGAGAGAGAGTCTCTCCACTGCCGGTTGAACTGCCGCCACACGCCCAGCGCCCCTCTGCGTGAACGTTTATGCGAGACCTTATGACTCATGCTCACGACCGGATAGATGGGACAAAGGAAATGCGGTCTATAAGGCGTTTGGTTATAGAGGTAAGACGACATAGCGAGGTGTCCTCCGGCAGAGAAGCCCATGACGCCTATTCGAGCAGTATCGATACCGTATTCCGAAGCATGCGTATAGACGTACTCCAATGCTTCTTCGACATCGAGCCGCATGTTGGGATACCGGTTTCCGACCCCGAGAGCGCGATACCAGAAGACATAGGCATAGACCGTCGCTACTCGGTAGCGGAGCACAAAGGCGTTGATACCTTGGGACTGCAACCAACGGGCTACACCGATGCCTTCGGTAGGGATGTCAAGCCATGAGTAGCTGCCTCCAGGGCAGACGATAACCGCTGTGCCGGTATTGAGAGCAGAGTCGGCAGGGTACGCATAGAGACGCTTATGCCCCTCTATCGGCTGCGGAAGACGCTCTTTGGCACAGACGCCGAAGACGCAAAGCAAAGTCCATATGATCAGTAGTGCTCTTCTCATGCTTGGTAATGGGTCAATTGGTCGATATACATCTGATGCACACGGGAACACATCGCCTGATAAGTCTGTTGGAACAAAGGATCATCGGGCATAATCGAGTCGAGGAAAGTGAGCGTCGGTTGCGCAGCACCTATATGTATCTCTCCTTTCGACATCACGCGGAAGGTGTCCTCCAAGAGAACCGGTTGAAGGGGTATATGTAACTGCTGCGCCAAGTAAAACGCCCCTCTATGGAATCTGCACAGCGCACCGTTCCGCGAACGACTGCCTTCGGGAAAGACGAGCACCGAAGTACCTTTCTCCACCTCCGTACGGTACTGCTCCACCATCTGCTCGAAGCCCGCAGTAGCAGGCAGGAAATTCGCCTTGTGGGCAAAAGCAGCAAAGAAAGGATTAGAGAATACCCAGTTTTGCGTGACGATGGTCAGGTTCGGATGTCCTGACACGATCGAGAGAATATCGAAGAGCGAAGTATGATTCGCTATATAGATAGCCGGAGTCGAGGGGGGCAAGGCTTTCTCTTTGCCTTGTATGCGGAAAGGCGATCCTGGGAAGGTATGCATCAGCAAGGACGAGCAGGCACTAAAGAAACGACGATAGGTCTGTTCCTTTGCCCGGAAGAGCATCATCACCGCTATCACCAGCAAAGTAAGCGCCCAAATGAGCAAGAACCATGGAGCATAGATCAAAGACCGCCAATACCGACGAGGCAGACCGTACAGCACGGCACCAAAACAGAGGAAGGTATTGAGGATGCTGATACGCGTGAAGTCGTATGCCGGACGGAAATGAGAGATGCGTTCTTCGGCAGAAGGGTAATAGACCCGCACAGGAACAGGGATGATCTTCTCGTTTGACCAAGCGGCGAAGACAAGTAACTCTAATTCGGCTTCATAACGGGAGGTGAGCAGCGACAGACCATGCAGGCGTTGGAGGGGATAGATACGCATACCTGTCTGGGTGTCCGGCAGACGGATACCGGTCTGCACGGTAAACCAGAAATTGCTGAATTTATTAGCAAAGGTATTCGTGCCCGGCATATTAGCGGCTTGGATATCCCGACTGCCGACGATGAAACAGTTCGGTTGTTGTTGCGAGACGGTCAATAAGGCAGGGATGTCTTCGGGAAAATGCTGTCCGTCACTATCGATCGTGAGAGCATGCGTAAAGCCCATTTCGATAGCTTTGCGGAAACCCGCTTTGAGAGCATGACCTTTGCCTCCATTTTGCGGCAGATCGATGATGGTAAGGGGAATCTCGATGGCACGAAGGACATCACGAGTAGTATCCGTAGCGCCATCTACGACCACGATGATGTCGCGGATATAGCGTGCCGTACGGAGGACGATATCCCCGAGCGTAGAGGCATTGTTATATGTGGGTATAATAGCACAGATCATAACATAGTCACTTGCGAAAAACGGATTGTGGTGTCATCGCCGTTGGCTTCATGGATCACCACACGGTCCGCGATGTCGGTTTGCGGATTGAGTTCTATTTCTATCTGCCGGAAGAGGCGTTGCAGTTCGCGTTTCTTAGGGGTAAGAACGACCGAATGACCGTTCTGCTGCACGGTAAAACTCTTCTCTGCTGCTCCGAAATCCCCTTTGACGCACTGTTTGATGAGCATCAAGAGCCCCGTGATCTGTTTGTTCACGTTCCCTTTATCGCCATCAATCTCCCAAACGAGGGGCTGCGGAGAGGTATATTCCCACCGCAAGTAGTCCGGCGTACGATAGACGAGTTCTCCTTCGCTGCGCTGCGGTTCAGTAAAAAGCGCCGATTGCTTGTCCTGCACAAAATGCGCAGTGAAGGAAGCTATTATTAATAAGAGATTTACCATTTGGTCATTTACTATTTCTTTATTCACTTCGTTCATACGATCTGCTTCGCCGTATGGGTCATTTATTCATTTTATCAATTGGCTACGCAGTAACATCCTGCCATGATCAGTAGTATACCGAGCCACTGAACGAGCGATACCTGCTCGTGAAAGATCCACATCGCTGCCACCATACCGAACACGTATGCCAAACTGGAGAGGGGATAAGCCTGCGAGAAAGGGTAATGACGCAGTATATACATCCACAGGAGTCCTGCTCCGGTAAAGGTGAGTCCGCACGCCAAAAGCCACCAGTTGGTAAGCGTGCGGGAGAAATAGTCCCACGTCCAAGAGAACGCAGGTTGTGCCTGCATCGCTATTTTCAGCAAGACTTGTCCTGCGGATAGACAGATTGCTTGTATGACGGAAAGGAGGATGAGATTATTTGACATTGGACAATGGAGATTTGAGATTTACTATAAGGGTTGCATGGGTTTGTGGTGCATGGTGTATGTTAGCGGCAGTCTCAAGGGCTTGCCACGTATCATCGTTCTCCTCGAATCCGAGTACCAAGGCCGAACGGATCAGTCCGAGTTGGATCTGCGTTTGAGCGTCACGCAGGGCTTGCTCATACGAGTGAGCACCGTGCGACCAAGTGCAGTTATAACCGTGGTTACGGGTGAGGATCGCGATGAGGGAAGAGGGCGTGTTGTGGGTCGATTGCATGAAGAGCGTCGGGCTGAGGGCATCTTCACCTTCTTCCGTAAGTTGGTTCAGCAAAGAGACCGAATAAGCGATGCAGCCAAGGTCGGTACCGGTGATGATTGCATCCGGGACGATGCCTTGTGCCTGCTCGAGAGCGGAGTATGCCGCAAAGACCAGTTGACGCAACATAGGCGACAGACGGCGTGCCTGCATAGGCGATATATAGCGTTTGTAGTCCGCCTCTTCGGTAGCTGTGACATCAGCGAGAACGGTATAGGTGTTGTCCTCAAGGGCTGTACTGAGGTCTTGTCCCTCTTTGGCGAGGAGCAGCGAACTGTCGTTACCACCAAAACCGAAGGAGTTACAGAGCACGTTTCGGAGGACCTTTCGCTCCGTTTGGCAGACAGGCGTCATACCGTTCTCCATCGTTTGTTGGAAATGGAGGTTCGCGGGGATGAAGCCATGCTGCAAAGCCAAGAGACTGATGACCAGTTCTATACCTCCTGCGGCAGAAGTTGCATGACCGGTGAAGGCTTTGGTAGAACTGAAAGGCGGAACTATCTCACCGAAGAGCCGACGCATAGCGGCGGTCTCCGAGGAGTCGTTATTGGGTGTGCCGGTTCCGTGGGCATTGATATAATCCACTTGTGCGGGTTCGATATGCGCCATCGAGAGTGTCTGCTGCATTGCGAGATACGCTCCTTCGCCATCATCCGACGAAGCGGTCTGATGGAACGCATCACAGGCATTGCCGTACCCGTTGATATATGCCAATATAGGTGCTTTGCGTTGCAGCGCCGAGTCCTCCGTCTCCACGACCACATATGCGGCTCCTTCGCCAAGATTGAGTCCTTTTCGGTTCGCTGAGAAGGGACGACAAACCTCGTCCGAGAGGATCTGCAGAGCCCGGAAGCCATTGAAATGGAAAAGACTGAGACTCTCCGCTCCTCCTGCTACTACCTGTCGGTACTGTCCGGAGCGCAAGAGGTTACAAGCCGCAATGACGGCATTGAGGGCACTGCTGCACGCTGTGGAGATAGTGCCGGTCATAGCAAAAGTGCCGACCTGACGGGCTATCTGCTCGGTGGACGAACCAGCAGTGTGCAGCTCCACGACAGAGGAAGCACAGCTCTCTTTCTCGCGCCAATACCGCTCCGTATGATCCATACCGCCGACGGTAGTACCACTGATGAACGCCGTTTGACTGAGTTCGCGGATATCGGCTTGAGAGAGCGCTTCGCGTACGGCTGCTACACCCAAGAGAGCCGTACGGGAGAGCGTCTCGGTGATCCCCAGACGTACCGCCAAGGACTCATTCGAGGCTTGCACTTCTCCCACCGGATGTTCCCGATGCGTAGTAGGCAGATATACCGGCGCAGCTACACCGCTCTGCTCATGAAGCAAAGCGTGAAGCGTCGCTTGTTGGCCAAAGCCCAAAGACGACACAATGCCCGCACCGGTAATAACGATCTTCATAGGCTTACTTGGTACGATGCGCTTCGATATAGGCAGCCATGGAATTCACCGAACGGAACACCTGTTTGCCTTCTTCTTTGTCCTTCAACTTGATGCCGTATTGCTTGTCCAGCAGTACGAACAGCTCCAATGCATCGATACTATCCAGACCTAAGCCCTCACCAAAGAGAGGGGCGTCATCTTGGATGTCCGAAGGAGTGATGTCTTCGAGGTTCAGTGCCTCAATAATTTGTTGTTTGAGTTCTTCGTTGTTCATATTTAATAGTTTTCAGATTTCAGAATTCAGAGTTCAGAGTTCAGATTTTAGTTATCAGTTTTAGGTGTGCTTCAAAATGGTCGGCATCATGGCATTCAATCCATCCTGTCAGCGCTGATTGTGTACCTTTTTGAGCAAAAACCAGAGGGATCAGTGGGACCATCTGCGATTCGTTGTTCATGACATAGAATGAGGTCTCGCCGTAATAGCTGTTACGAATCGCTATCTCGCCCGTGACGATATTCGGCAAGGTATAGACGAAGACAGAAGGCGAGGGATAGTAGTTATCCGGCATGATGGTTCGTTGGTACTCACGGTCATTCGCGAGACACGAACTGCGGTTAGCCAGTATGATAGCACGATCTGCACGGGGCACGAACCGCTCTTCGGGAAGCGAACCGAGCAACAGTTCGGATGCTACGAAACCCAGACGGGCAAGGGGATCCATCTTGAAATACTTGGGATAGTCCCCCACATAGGCGCGGTATAACTCCGTAAGCATTGCTCCGCCTCGGGAGGTCACAGCAATAGGTGCGCCGTTGAGGGTGACGCTATTAGGCGTTATATGTACTTCGGATAGAGATTTCAGATTAGAGATTTCAGATTCAGGAGCTGTCGTAAGCGGCGCATCGAGCGTCACGCGTATAGCCGCATTGCAGCCCCCAAAACCCGAGAGCAGTTTGATGAATTCTCGTTTATTGGTAGTTCGGGTCTGCGGGTCGATGTTAAGAGGGTGCGTGGTTCCGGGTGTTTGGTAGCCTCGGGTACCTAAGATAAGACCTCTTCGGAGCGCATGAAGAGAGAGGATTGTTTCTAACAATCCTGCGGCTCCTAAGGTGTGGCCGAAATAGCCTTTGAGGGCATTCACGGGAATGTCGGACAACTCAGCACGGTGGATAGCGACCGACTCCATCTCATCATTATAGAGCGTAGCGGTACCGTGGACGTTGATGAAAGCAAGATCATTGCGGTCTCCCATCACTTCGCTCAGACAGCGGTAACTACCCTCTCCTGTTCTACTGGGAGCAGAGATGTGGTTTGCATCATTATGAATAGCACCTGACAGGATCGAGCCGTACGAGCGGTTCGCCCATTGTTCGTCAGCGGTCAAGACCATACAAGCCGCAGCTTCTCCGAGGTTTAGACCTTGCCGCGCGGCATCGAAGGGTTTGCAGGGAGAAGGAGAGAGCGCTTTGAAAGACTGAAAACCCGAGACAATGAACGCCGACAACACATCGCTGCCCACTACCACTACATGCCGATACATACCTGCGTCCAACAAACGTTGCGCCGTAATGAGCGCACACACACCGGATATACAGGCGTTGCTGACCACTACGGGTTCGTTGGGATTCGCAAAAGCACGAGCAATCCGACGGGCGGAGTCATGGAGGAGGATATCTTCCGTCTCGGCAAGAAGAGAGACGTTACCTTTGGTCGTAGAGAGGACAAACAGCGTGTCGGGCGATGCCAAGAGAGCAGGATCTATCTTTGTTCCTTTCACGGCATCGATGCAGAGTTGCTCCCATTGTACCTCCTCAAAACGCGAGGCGCAGAACGGTTCTACACAGGGGAACGCATCCGTATGTACGCGTAAGGCACTACGTCCTGCGAGCACAGCCTCAAGGGTCGGTTCGGAACCGACAGCCAAGGGAGAGATAATATGATCCGCTATGATATAGTTCATTTTCCTGCTTGGATGATAGGGGTTAAGAGATCCTTCTCGGAGACCGCTTCGGCGGTCAGGATTGCAGTCAAGGGGACACCGCACAAGCCGTGATAGAGGATAGACTGTCCGGTAAAGAACAGATTATCCGTTCGGGTACGAAGAGGCATGAATAATCCTTGTTGGGAGAAGAGGGCACCGTTCGGGCTATAATAATAATCGCGGATAGTGAGGGGTGTACCGACAGTTACGTGCTCCACCGCCTGACGCACGGGATAGAAACGCGAGACATAATCGATTGCCTCTTGTGCCCGTTGATGTTTATAGGTCTGATAATCCTGCGGACGTTCTCCCGCAGGTCTGTCTCCCCATTGTGCAAAATCCGAATACCGGCAAGGCACGAGTATCTCCATCGTGTGCGCCCACTGACCTTGTTGCTGCACAGGAGGTGTAGTGAGCAGGATATACGAAGGCAGTCCCTCCTGCGGCGGAACAGGGAGGAAGATCGTACTATTGATGAAGGGAAAGCTATTCTCTTTGAGGCGAATATAGATTGAGAGTGCCGATGAATCGACCATAAACGAATCGGCTCTTCTGCGCGACACTTTGCGTACCACATCTTCGGTCAAGAGCGCAAAGAGCACACTCGGGGCGATGGATGCGATGTATTTATCCGCAGTCCATTCCCGTCCGTCGGTAGTGGTCACTTTCTCCACGTGCCCCTCATGCACGGTAATGTCACTCACTTCCGCCAAAGCTACCACTTGTCCTCCGTGCCGCTCAATGACCGTGCGTAAGGCTTGCGCCAATTGGAGGGCGTTGTCTTCGAAACGATATTCGCCATCGAGATAGAGAACAGAGAGCATACTATGGACAGAGACCGGCACGCGATCTATCGAATGACCACAGAGAGGCGTGAGATAACTGAGGACGCGGATCAACTCTTCATCGTCTATGAACTGCCGCATCAACTGCTCCACTGTCAGCCCTTCATAGACACTGCTGTCCGGATGAGTCTGCGAGCGACGCAGGTAATAGAGGTCGAAAGAGTTCGCTATAAGGTATAGCGCATCGAGGTAACGATGCAAGCCTTCTTGCTGAGCGGGGAACAAGGTGCCTAAGTACTGCTCAAAAGCTTCGCGTCCACGTGGCAGACGATACCTATGCGTCTCATCCGTCCAAACGATCTCCTGCGCCTCGGGATCTACGGGCAGTACATGCAGTTCGTCTTTGATACCCAGATAGCGGAACAGATGAGAAAGCGCCCATTGTTCGCCAAAACCGCCGAAGTTATGCATACCTGTATTGAACCACGCCCCATGACGTTTGAAGGACTGCAGCCCACCACCGATGATAGCGTTTTTCTCGAGGACGGTCACATGACTGCCTGCACGAGAGAGGAGAGCGCCCGTGATCAGGCCTCCCATACCACCTCCGATGATGAGGACACTATGTTGATTCTCTACTGCCAAAACTCGTAAAAATTATACCATTGGTCGGGATACATGGACACTACATCCGTCAGTTCTTTCGCGAAATCGCGCGCGTATGAAGAAGCATCCGAGCCTTTGAGTTCGCGTACGTAAATGTGGTATTTACGCCGTTTCTCTTTCATGACAAAGACACAGAGCACGGTCTGCTCGTACATCGCAGCGATGGAAAAGGGTCCGCGAGGCAGGTTCGCTTCACGCCCCAAGACCTCAGCACGCACGGTCTTAGGCGAACCGAAATTACGATCCGCAGAGAGGGTCAGCATACTACCGGACTCGAGGATCTCATGCAGGGTATAGATATAATCGAATCCATCATCGGGAATGATAATATGTATACCATTTCGCTCGAACTCCCGTTTACGCTGCTCCATGACGTATGCTTTCTCACCTCCGTACATGATCGCGTACATAGGCTTAGTGGGATGCAGAGCATAGCCTGCCATTTCGTAGTTGCCCACATGGGAGGAAAGCATAATACAACTCTCAGGCTTCTTCATTGCCTCCATGACCAGTTCGTTACCATCTATCTCGAGCTCGAAATGCCGTCCGGCATATACCGCAAAGCGGTCGATGACCACTTGTCCGAACTGACGGAAGAGACGATAAGTATGTACGGCTGAGGAGAAACGCCCTTTGGAGTGAATACGACGGAAATAATGATAGATAGCGCGGCTATATGAACGGGCAAAGATGATGTAGAACAGAATGACTACATCCATGATGGCATAGAACACGCCGATGGGGATATACCGCAGCATCCAAACCAAGCTGCGGTGCATCCACGGTAAACCGTCGGTTCTACCGTCCCATTTAGCCGTTTGCGCACTCACTTCACTTATTCACTTTGGTGTCAATATAATGACAGAAATCTTCGAGCGTCACTACGCCTTTCAGTTCCTCAGGTACAATACGGAAACCGAACTCGCGATCCACGATCACGATGATGTCCACGAAATCGAGACTGTCGATGCCGATGTCCTCTCGGAGTCGTGCTTCGGGTTTAATGAGGGCTTCGTCAATCTCAAACTCCGAAACCAGAAAATCTTTTACTTTTTGATCAATTTCTTCTCTTTTCATATTTTGTTCAATTTATATTCTTGAGTATGATCGCACAGTTGGTTCCTCCAAAACCGAAGGAGTTGGAGAGAACAGTATGGAGTTCTTTCTCCACCGTTTGGCGTGCGATATTAAGTGTTTGTGCCGCTTCGTCGGGTTCTTCCAAGTTGATGTTGGGCGCCACGAAATGGTTCTTCATCATCAGCAGGCTATATACTATCTCGCTTGCTCCCGACATCCAGCACTCGTGTCCGGTCATGGATTTAGTGGAACTGATGAGGGCTTTCTTGCCTGCAAAGAGTTGAGTCAAAGCCTCCGCTTCCGCTTTGTCCCCTAAGATGGTAGAGGTAGCATGCGCGTTGATATAATCGATCTCATCGGCAGCGATACCTGCGTCTTGCAGGGCACGTTCCATTGCTCTGATAGATCCTTCGGCGGAAGGTTGCGAGATCGCTAAGCCGTTCGAGGAAAAGCCGTAACCGGTTATCTCCGCCAAGATAGTAGCCCCTCGTGAAACAGCATGATCGTAATCTTCGAGCACCAAGGCTGCGCCTCCACCACTGGGAATCAGACCGTCACGGTTCTTATCAAAAGGCCGCGATGCTTTCTGAGGGTCATCCATACGTTTGCTGAAGGCGTTGAGTCCGTCGAAGGACGCCATGGAGATAGGATTCACCTCTTGCGCTCCTCCTGCGAGAACAACCTCCTGCAAGCCTTGTTTGATAAGCAGGTACGCCATACCGACCGAGTGTGCGCCGGAAGAACAAGCGGCAGAGATAGTGAAGTTGATGCCCCTTAAATGAAAGATCGTACTGAGGTTCATGGTGACGGTGGAGTTCATAGACTGAAAGATAGCTCCGGCACCCAAGAGGAAGGAGTCTTTCATTGCCTCCATACGTTTGGCAGTCTCCACTACGGCTTTGCCGGTAGAGTCGTTGCCAAAGATGATGCCCACTTCGTTGTTTTCGAGATAAGCATCATCGATGCCTGCCTGCTCGAACGCTTCGCGAGATGCCATGTACGCATACTCTGTCTCATCCGCCATGGAATGACGCATCCGACGGTCGAGGTATGGTTTGAGATCCGGTTTGGGTACTATACCCGTAAGGGCGGAGTGAAAACCTATCTCTGTGCGCTCGGGGTCAATACCTATACCGGAACGACCCGCACGCAGCGAGTCCGTCACTTCGGCTTTGTTGCCGCCTAAGCAGGACCAAATACCCATACCTGTGATAACTACTCTGTGGCTCATATTTTGTGTTTTAAGAATTCAACAATACGTGCGATGTCCTCATAGAAAGGTTTGTCCTCGATGCGGCTGTCGGTGAGCGTACGCAGTTCGTCATAGAGGGCTTTGGTGGTGGATGCCATCTTATCTTGGATAGCGAGGATGTCCGTTGCCTGCGCTAAAGCTATCAGATGGATAGCGAAGACCTGATAAGCGTTCTCTATCACCTGTCGGCAGAGCAAAGCGGAGTTGGTTCCCATGGAGACGATGTCTTGGTTATCGTTGTTATTGGGAATCGAGTGAACGTAGTTTGGCATCGAGAGGGTCTGACACTCCGCAGTCGTGCTGGTAGCGGTGAACTGACAAGCCTGCATACCGTAGTTCAGTCCCAACACACCGCGGTTGAGGAACGGCGGCATGATACCATCATTGATGCGGTCATGGAAGAGATAGTTGAGTTGCCGCTCTGCGGTCATTACCATACGAGTAACGGCTATTTTCACCTTGTCCTCCTCCAAGGAGATATAATCGCCATGGAAATTACCACCATGGAAGACGTTTCCGACCTCGTAATCCACAATGGGGTTATCGCTTGCTGCGTTGAACTCCTCCTCCAAGATCCGTTTGGCATTCTGAAGGGTCTCCCATACCGGTCCGAGGATCTGCGGAATACAACGAAGGGAATAGTACGCTTGTACTTTCTTAGCAAAGACATGCTCGGTATGTCCACCGTTATAGAGTACATGTTCGCGTTTCGGGAGACGATGACTGTCTTTGGCTATGTCACGCATCATAGCAGCAATGACCTGTTGTCCCTCGTGACGACGAGCAGCATTCAAGCGTTCGGACATCAGATCGTCGTACGACTCGGCTATCTCGTTCATCCACACCGAGCAGATGACCGCCAAACGCAAGAGGTTCTCGGCATGAAGCTGATTGACGGCTCCTATACCCGTCATGACGCTTGTTCCGTTGGTAGCGCTCAGTCCCTCGCGTATATGAATACGCATAGGAGCTAGTCCACACTCACGAAGCACCTCTTGGGTCGGTCTCCAAACGCCTTGGTAATGTACTTTTCCTTCGCCTATGAGGCAGAGGGCTATATGCGCTAACTGCACTAAGTCTCCGCTCGCTCCCACACTGCCGTGACGAGGGATGAAGGGATAGATGCCCTTGTTGATGAAAGACAGCAACAGATGCACAATCTCTTCGTGTACGCCCGAACGCGCCTGTAGAAACGAGCCTGCGCGCGCGATCATAGCTGCCTTCACATCCAAGTCCGAGAGCGGTTCGCCTGCTCCGGTAGCGTGCGAACGAATAATGTTATACTGCAACTCCTCCAAATGTGCATCCTCCACGCGCCACTGAGCCATAGGACCAAAGCCCGTGTTGATGCCGTAGATAATTCGGTCGTTCGCAAACTGACGCAGGAAAGCATGACAGTCCTTGACACGCTGAAGTGTCTGCTCATCCACGGTCATCGGTTTATCGTCGACCAGAATATCTCGAATTTCTTCAAATGTTATCATCTCCTATAATTTTCGCATTTTCACATTTTCGCATTTTCACATTTTCTTACGACCATGATCGAATGACCGCCCATACCCAAGTGGTCATGTATGGTCTCCACTTCCAAGCCTGCCTGACGCACCAAACGGGTCAAGTCGTCGGTGTTGTACATCTTACTGTTACCGTTTGCTAAAGCGGTAAAGTACAAACTGATCTGAGTGAGGGCAAACGCAGCAGGCAGGTATTTCTGACGATCCCAAAGGGTCTCCATGATATAGAGACGATTGTCGGGAGTCATGATCTTCGCAGCACGGCTAAGGATGCTCACGATCTCCTCTTCGCCAAAACAGTCGAGGAACTGCGACATCCAGATTACGTCATACTTCATCTCCGAAGGAAAGGCGCTATTCGGATCCAAGAGGTTCATGCCGACACCATCAATTCGGTCGGCTCCCTCTTTGCCTTCGGTCGCGGCACGCATCATTGCTATCTGTTGGGGCAGATCGCAAATGGTTACATGGAAATGGGGATTATAGGTCACACATCGTTGAGCAAAACGCCCTGTGTTGCCTCCCACGTCCAAAATATGCACTTCTGCGTCTTCGCCTTTGGAATGCAAGACCTCGGTCTCTATTAAATGGAGTGCCTCATCGAAGGAATGATCCGAGTAATAATGGTCAAAACCAAACCAACTCTTCTGAACTTGCTCCGGAAGGCTGCTTAGTCCTTCGTAGATAGTGGGCCACGGACCGAAATGCTCCAAACCGGCAGGACGTCCTTCCTCCAAGGCTTTGTCCAAAACAAACCAGCCCTCGTAGTTGACATCGTGGTTGAAATCGATATCCGCACGAATGAGCGGGTCGTTGAGCAAAAACCACCCTGTCTTACCCAGACGATAAACATCCTTCTCAGCATCGATGATCACCGTCCCGATAGTAAGGGACGCTTCGAGCAGGCATTTACACGCGTACGAAGAAAGTCCTGTACGCTCCTCTATCTCCTGCCGGGTCAAGCCGTTGGGAGAGGTATTGAGCATCTCAAAGATACCATATTTGAGCATGAGACGTGCGGTCTGGAAGACTACCGGACCGAACGAAATAATATGCGCCAAATGCTGCGCTTCGCGCGCAGTAAAACGCTCCTCAGTCAACGAGGATGCTATGCCGGAAAACAAGTGCATTTTGTACGTTTATTAAAAAACGGCGCAAAATTACAAAAAATTTTCCATATATGCAAGTAAATCGGCAAATTTATTTAAATCCGAAGACAAAATAGACCGCCCCGATGAGCAGAAGGCACGCTACCAAGTGATTCCAACGTAAGGGCATTTGGAAAGCAACTGCGGAGAAGAGGACAAAGACAAAGAGGGTGATAACCTCCTGAATGACTTTCAGTTGCATCAAAGAGAACGGTCCTCCGTTGCCTTCAAAACCCATACGGTTTGCCGGTACTTGCAGGCAGTACTCGAAGAAAGCGATGCCCCATGAGAGGAGGATCACAAAAATAAGCGGTGTGGCGTTCGTAAAGAAGCCTGTCTGTTGCAGTTTCAGATGTCCGTACCACGCTAAGGTCATAAAGACGTTTGACGCGAGGAGCAATAAGATGGTGTATAAAGCATTCATAAATTCATTTACCATTTGGTCATTTACCATTTGGTCATTTATTGGGTTATTTAATCATTTGCGGAAGGTATTGTTCTTTGATGTTGGACATAGATGCCCAGATACAATCCATCGCTTCGGGATTGAGGGCTTTGATCTGAGCGAGAAGGTCTTTGACTTTCTCCCGTGCGCTCACATGCTCGAAGGGGCAGTTCTTGGACTGTTTGGCATAGTTCTGCATCTCGGCATAAGAACGGATGTCTTCTTCGTCGATGAGGCAAAGGGGTCGTATGATTCGAAGCGGCATTTTCTCCATCTGCAAAGAAGGCGGCATGGTCGCAAAAGCTCCTTGGTAGATGAGGTTCATGAGGAGTGTCTGGACGACATCGTCCCGATGATGCCCGAAAGCGATCTTGGTACACCCTAATTCTTGCGCAACATTAAAGAGGGTCTTGCGCCTATACCATGCGCAAAGGAAACAAGGGTTTGTCTGAGACCGCTGCGCTGACAGACCGTTAGCACTGACAGACCGCTGCGCTGACAGACCGGCACTTTCAGTGCCTGACAGACCGGATTTGTTTGTTGGGTTTTCGCCTATTTCTACATCGCGGACGATGAGCGGCACTCCGGCTTGCTGGCAGAAGGACTCCAGATACGAGAGGTCGGTTTGGTAGTCCCGCTCTTTGACCCGCACATGAAGTGCCGTGACCTGAAAACGGGGTTTATAGATCTTTGATCTACGGCCTAAGAGTTCGGTCAAGAGAATACTGTCTTTGCCACCACTAAGTCCGATGAGAATATGGTCTCCGTCTTCGATGAGTTGGTAGTCCGCGCAGGCTTTGTGAAAGAGCCTCGTCAGGCGGGTACGATGATGCTCCACCAAGGCTTCGATAGACGGGAAGGTCTTCCAGTTCACGAGGGTCTCTGCCGCTTTGCGGTTTGAGGCTATATCGTCAATGAAAACGACTTGTTCCGTGAGCGCAGGAGAGGTAGAGAGGAGCGTTTGCTGAACGGCTTCGAAAATAGCTTTCTCGGGCTTGGAGAGGTGCATCTTCTGCGAGAGAAAAAGTCCATCAAAATGTTGCTCCAAACTATATGTTTGGTTGATGAAGTTAAAATGGAGGTCATTGCCATTGGAGAGCAGGTATACCGGATGTCCGGCTTCGCGCAGACGATCGATGAAGGAGAGCCGTTCGAGAGGCAGGTCAGCCAACATACTCATCCATGCCGAGAGGATGTCCTGCTCGGTAGTGCCGGGACGACAATAGTGCATGACCTCCGAGACGAAGGTTTCGGGCGTGATCAGACCACGCTCAAAATCCGCCATCAGTTGTTTGGAAGCGACGCTTACGGCTTTGACTCCTTCTCCCTGAGAATCCATGCCCAAGACCGCACGCATGTTCGCCTCACCCATAAGGTGCTCGAAAGCGTGCATGCAACGCTCGACATCCAAATTAATCAATACGCCTCCGAGATCAAAGATATACGTCGTCATGGTTGTTTGATACCTTGGGCGTTGTATGTCTCGCCGTCACGAAGGATGAGGAGTGTGCCGTTTCGGAGTATTTTGCGGCAGTTATTTCCGTTCGGGTTAGCAGATGAGAGGTTCTCTATGCCGGTAGCGGATTGACGGACATATTTATAAATGGGAGTATTACTTTTGCTATCCGAAGTGGTGTAGAAAGTCATGGAATCAGTCCAAGCGATGGATTCTCCCTGCTCTTCCTCCTGATATGCAGCCACTTGCTGCGGAAGACGCAAAGCGGTTTGGCTTAGGCTCTCTGAGCCTTGACGCTGCCACAAGAGGAGATAAGGCTTGCTTTTGATGACCATATACTTGCCGTCGGGCGTAATGTCTCCACCGGTACAATAATTGAACTTGGAGCCGTTTCCCAACGCGCAGACTTCCGTGAGGGTCTGTACGGAAGTGCCGTAGTCCGTGCGGAAAGGCAGTTTGTAGAGATGACAGACTCCGTTTTTGACCTTGTCCACGATATAGAACATCTGTTCGATGTTATCGTACATCAGCGTTTCGGCATTGTGGGCTTTGCTGTCCGGGAAACCGAAACGGATATAATTGGCAGTCAGGGTTTGCGTGCCGGAAGTGATAGCAGGCTCTTCGAGATAATAGATGTAATAGGCATCCTTGTACTCCAGATCATTGTCCCCGATAGCACCCACAAAGAGATAGTTGGTGTTGTTATAAACGCCGGTAGCTATGTCTTCCCAGTCGTCCCGATCCGAACCGGTAGTGGTGAGTTTGACGGTCATAGCGAGCGATCCATCGGGCTGAACGGCTACAATCTTCCGCTTGTTGCCTGTGTTCTCATCGCCGTGCGCCCAGAGATAACCCGGGGTGACACGTGAAGCGGCAAGACCACTGGTTTCGGGCATGACGCTCTTTTGCATCGTGCCGCTTTCCGAACGGGTAAAATCGTTATTGAAGGTCAGCGTGTTACCATCGTAATTGATGGGAGAAGCTGCCCAGATCATGAAGGAAGCCAAAAGGCTTAAAGCTGTACAAAAGATTTTTGCTTTCATGATAGATGTGTACTAAATAAATCGTGCTGCAAAATTACTGCTTTTTTTTGAAATCATCAAATAGTAGTATGATTTTTCTGCATAATATGGCATTTTTTCCACAAAACGCACCCTTGCGCGGGGTTTTAGAGCCGACATTCCATGATCACATGCGGGATGTTGGCTTCCTCGAAGATGTCTCCGACGGTGTGGAATCCGAGTTTCTCGTAGAACGAGACAGCCTGTGTCTGAGCATGAAGACGCAGTTTGGTAGCGCCTTGGGATTTGGCATATTCCTTCATCTGCGCCATGAGGTACTTGCCGAAGTTCTTGCCGCGTTCGATGGTTAACATCCGTCCGATGCGCATGACCGAGGTGTCCGCTTCCGGAAAAAGACGGGCATAAGCGATGACGAGTCCACTGCGGCGAAGTGAGAAATGGACAGCAAGGAAGTCGATGTTATCTTCGTCGAGGTAGATGATTTGTTGCTGGCAGACGAAGACCGAAAAACGGGCTTTGAGAATCTCATAGAGTTCCGAGGCGGAGAGTTCTTGGAAAGTCTTGATCTGCAAGGTGACGCCACGCGGCAGGCTGAGGGGCAAACGGGCTTTGCGGCGCTTCATGGGAGGCGTTTGAGACAGCTGTTTGCTGACGATGTCATAGACGTACTCGCGGACCGTTATATAGCGTTTCGGGAAAGGCGGTTCCCAAGGATGAATGTCGCGGTTCGTTTCCTTCATGCGCTCTTCCCAGATCGCCACCTGCTCGGGATCGAGCATGATTCGGTTGACGATGGCGTTGGTAGCACCAAAGAGAGAACGATGGGCTTTTTGCGACTTGGAAGGTTTACCGGGATCGATTTCCATCTCATAGACCTGTTCCCGTCCGTTGCGAACACGGTGTACTTCTTTGCTCTTTTTGCAGAGCTTTCCACGGACTTTTCGTCCATCAACGTAATCTATTTTTGCCATAATTTTTGAATAAAAAGTATATATACTACGTATATATAGTAAATGTGCATTTTGTACAAAATTAGCGCTCTATCCTTGGGGTATCATTTGGCGCGATATCGTGTTTGACTCGAGCGGGTCTCGATATTGGCTTTATCAAACACGGTGCAAAGGTACAAAAAAATCTCAATATATGCAAATAAAATTCGCAATTTATTGCAAAAAAATTCGCAAAGTTGGTTGTGAAAATTCGCAAAGTGATGGTGGGAAGGTCAACAATTATCAACCATTAAAGACAATTTTTTTGTCAGCGAATTAAACGAATTAAACGAAAATTAGAGCTGTTATTGCGTGATCAATATAAGCGCGAGATCCTTGTCATAAGATTCTCGCGCTTAATTAGCTCGGTGAGACAGCACCGAGAAGTAGACAGCTGAGTGTTACTTTACCTCTTGCCCCGTGAGGGTGTATGTCTTGTCACCGCGGAGGATGAAGATTTGACCGTTACGGAGGATTTTGGTTGCAGTTGATTGATCTATACTTACATTTTCGACAGCCATTAAATTAGACAGCTTAACGGCAAAGTTCTTAATCTCCCATTGCGGAGCATAATTAGTGTTGCTCTTATAGCAGAAAGCAATGTTTACATTCTGACCTTTATATTCGGACAAATCAATATCTCCTGAAGAAAACCAATTCCAATTGTTGCCTGTTGGATAAGTAGGAATAACTAATCGAGTCCATTGTGCATCTTCCGGAGCAGACTCATCGTAGTTCGCAGAAATCCACATAGACATTTGCTTTGTATCTTGGAAGAACTTCGCTGCGTGGCTAAATGAGACGACACAAGACTTATCCGCTGGTAACTCAATACAAGGAGAGATAAGCCATGATTCGGATTCATATTTTGTAGAACCTTTGATGCACTTTGCGACCATACCATATTGAGCATCCCAATTCCAAATGGATGTAAAGCCGCTCGGTAATGTGAGATTCACTACAGAGAAGTCTCCTTGTGAAGCAGCAAATGATTCGGTATATGGAACAGACTTGCAAACGATCTCTTGATATTTATCTCCGACGCCTACTGCATGCCAAGCATTCATAACAGATTGATGTTCCTGAGAACCTTTTCCATATAACTCTATTGCTGCTTGAATAGAACCATTACGAGAATCAGGATATTTTGAAGTGGAAGTTATATATGTTAGGAGATTTCGATAAACAATCTGCGTAGCTTTTTCTATACCAATACCTATAACGGAATAACTACCATTTGATTGCTTATCGTCTATATAGCCAGAACCTCCTTGACAAAGCAGATAGAACCAATAATCCTGTACACCACAGTTAATATGTACCCAGTCATTGTCGTTTCCTCCCTCAGCTAATGGTCTACCATCGGGGTTGCCAGTAATTGGTTGCCAATAATCTCCGTGATAAGTACTTGGCGTTTTCATGGACTTAGGATTACTCAAAGAACGAGATGCATTGTTAGGCAATATTACCCCTTTCGCAAATAACCAATCAGTATTACCTAATGCATATGCTTCGATAGCATTCCCCATTATATCACCAAATGACTCATTCAATGCGCCTCCTTCTCCTTTAGTAGGTAGGTTTTGACTGCCGTTAGTAGCTGTAACCATATGCGTAAATTCATGACCTATAACATCTATAGCAACCCAAGCATTGCTTATCTCTTTATCTCCGATGCCATAAGCTATCCGACCTGTATTTCCCACTGCACATGCATTATTGGGGAAACCAGCATTTATAAAATTTTGAGAACGCGGATTGACCATATTCAATATCAGCCCACCATTACCATCATAGCTTCTATGGTTGAATTTCTGAAGATAGAAATCATAAACTTTCTCCATTCCCCAATGTACATCATGTGCAGGATTATTTGCGACAGTGTATGTCCCCCTTGTTTTGCTGTTATTCCAATTTGATGTTCCAACCGAGACTCTAGTCGCCGATACTTTACCTGCGCTATCATCACTTATTCCATCATAATCTAAAACTTCTATTTTTAGACTACCATCTGCAACTATAAAATCAGGTATGGCAAATGTAACTGGGGCATCTTTATCATTAAAATAACCTGATTTGTATAGTATAGTTCCGCCTGAAGATATTTGAATATAAAAATCAGGTTTAGTGTCTGTCAAAGAATTATACCACCAATCTTGTGCGGACCACTCAATAGTAACAGATGTTAAAACAGGCTTGTTCCAAGTCGTGGAATTATTGGTAAAATCAAAAAGTGTATTATTATTTGATCCATCATAATTTGTAGCATCAACGGTATAAATGTTCCGAGCATTATCATATAGATTATAAGTTCCATTATACTGATTACATGTAATAGGCTTCGTTCCATTATATATAGTAGAAACAGTTCCTTGAACGTCTCCATAAGCTACAACAGATTCCGAATAAATCTCTTCCCCAGTCATTGCATCTAAATATACATTAGAGAATCGGCTCTCGTCATAATATTTGTAAGCAGACCGATAGGAACCTTGATATTCAAAAATAACCGGCTCCGTTTCTATGTTTTCTCCTCCTATATTTTTAATCCTCAACTGTTTGCGAGGTGCAAAAGTTCTGTTAGTCGGCAGTTCCTGATTTCCTAACAATCTTCCATTAACTGATGTCACAAGACCATTTTTTGTATGTACCAAAATATAACATCCTTCTACTTTGACATTATCAACATACTCTTGATAAGTATAATGCGTCATTCCGATGTTATCATTTTTAGACCTTGTCAACTTTAATTCCGCATTGTCGGGTAAAGCATAAGTTTGTCGACACTGATCAATAACTTGAGGCATGGTAAGATTTTGGCATTCATAATTAAGCCAAATATTTTTCAACTCACCGGCAAAAATGCTTGTAATACTAATACTGCATAATATAAATAATAGACAGAGCTTTTTCATTGTATTATTTTTTTAGATACCAATGGTTAAATTTAAATCGATTTAGGATCTATTTTTCCATATTTTGAGTTATACGCGTAACGCTTATTTTTCTCATCTTCGGGTAATTTCTCAGGGTAGTATTCCGTATTTACAATCACACCAAGTGCCGATAAACGCTTAACCTCGTCGTGGAATTTGTTTACTACCGTCAAAAAATTACGACCTTCTACACATATTACACAATTTGTCGGATTGAAATATTTACTACCTTCTTTTGCGAACATAGCAAACCATGCATTAGCATTCCCATCACACTCATGCTTATAGATGATGGGAACAAAATACTCATCTCCACCATTTATCCGAAGATATTTGGGCATAAGGTCTAACCATGAGACCATGTTTTCTGTTAAATAATTGTCTGTCTCCATAATATTTATTAGCTTTATTGTAGATTATTTCCTTTCAAAAAGAACGAGTATATATACGAAAAGCGCGGGCTTTCGTTCGCTTCATTTGATTTGTTGAGGTCTTCGACTACCTTTAGAATTTCAAATTTACGCACGGAAAACTCACGCTAATACGTGAGCGTGCATAAACCATGACCTGAAATTCTAATTGATTTTGTTAAAAGTGTCGAAGTTTCAACAAATCAAGTTTGGGTTTACTACGCTTTTTTAGGCGCTCACTTGCGCCTTATATGTATTGCAAAAACCTTTGCGGCTGCAAAGGTACAACAAAAAATTGACTTATGCAAATAAAAATGAGAAAAAAGAAGATAAAAAATGTATGCCGCGCATAAATACGCGGCGCATTGACGCTATATCAATCCCTAGTAAACAGCAAAAAAAAGAAATAGCACCGCAGGTAAACAGCCTAAAGTGAGCGCCGCAATAAACGACCAAAAAATCCGGCATATATGCTAAGTGAAGGTGCTACATCCGCATTGGACGCGTCGGTGCTTGGGATGGGATGTCCGAATCAGATTCGGACGCAACAGACAAAGAGACGGGAGAGGCGGACGGAACAAAGAGACGGGAGAGGCGAATCTGACGGCAAATATGCCGCCAAAAGGAACAACCGGCATCAAATGCCGGGGAAAGGGACAAAAAAGAGGGAAAATGAGAGAAAATGACAAAAAAAGAGCGGAATGTTTGCATATGTCAAAAAAAAGCAGTACTTTTGTGCCCAAATTGCGTAAGTATGCGCACTGCGTGCGCGTTAAATAGTTAAAATGGTCGCAAGCGACGTTAAATAGTTAAAATGGTTTCGTAAACGAAACGTTACGAGGTTTTGTAAGACGAAACGTTAGATAACATAGTATTAACCAAAAAAGATTTTTATGATTGACCGAGAGTATCGCAATCCGATCTGAGTCCGTTAGGACAAATCAATTGAAGAAATGGCAAAGAATCCAGAGTACATTATCGAGGTGAACCACGTCTCGAAACAATTCGAGGACGGTAAGTTCGCACTCAACGACGTGAGCCTTCAAGTGAAAAAAGGCGAGTTCGTCACCATTTTAGGCCCTTCGGGCTGCGGAAAAACAACGTTACTGCGCTGTATAGCAGGTTTTCAAGTCGCCAGTTCAGGCGAGATCCTGCTCAAAGGCAAAGATGTTACAAAGACTCCTCCTTACCAGCGTCCGGTAAACACCGTATTTCAGAAATACGCCCTCTTCCCGCATTTGAATGTATTTAACAACGTCGCCTTCGGTTTGAAGCTGAAGAAAGAAGACCCAGCGACCATCAAAAAGAAAGTGCGTCAGGCACTCAAGATGGCGAACCTAACGGGTTACGAAGAACGCAAGGTAGATACCTTGAGCGGCGGACAACAGCAACGTGTAGCGATTGCTCGTGCGATCGTGAACAAGCCGGAAGTGCTGTTGTTAGATGAACCCTTGAGCGCTCTGGATTTGAAGATGCGCCACGATATGCAGATCGAGTTGAAAGAGCTGCATGAACAATTGGGAATCACCTTTATTTACGTCACCCACGACCAAGAAGAGGCGTTGACGCTGAGCGACCGTGTGGTGGTGATGAGCGAAGGAAAGATCCAGCAAATCGGTACTCCGACAGATATTTACAACGAGCCGCAGAACTGCTTTGTAGCCGATTTTATCGGAGAGAGCAACATCCTGAGCGGCACGATGATCAAAGACAAGAAAGTGCAGTTCTGCGGACAGGTGTTCGATTGTATCGACACCGGTTTTGGCGAGAACAATCCGGTGGATGTAGTGATTCGGCCGGAGGATATATATATTTGGGAAGTTAGACCGGCTTCGCCTGACAGAGCACAGACCGCTAACGCTGACAGAACACAGACCGATTCGCCTTCCCAAACAGAGGATGTAGATCCGGAAGATCGTGTGCCGAAAGGGAAGTTCACGAAATGGTATGGCGAAGTGGAGACCTGTATTTTCAAGGGTGTACACTACGAGATGCGTGTGTTGACGCCGGACGGATATGAGTTTCTGATTCAGGACTACCACGAGTACCTGCCGGGCACACAAGTGGGCATGTTGGTTCGTCCCGAGGACATCCAGATTATGAAGAAAGAGCACTATCTGTACAACTATTTCGAGGGCGAAGTGACCAAGAACGGCAAGGTGCGTTTTATTGATGCAGACTGGGAAGTGCTGCCCAAACAGATCGAGGGTCTGGAGCCCGGAGAGAAAGTGCAGGTACGTGTGCCGTTCAGGTCGATTGACTTGCAGGACTACGAGGAAGAAGGTAAGCTGTCGGGTGAAGTACATTTCATCCTGTTCAAGGGCAATCATTACCATCTGACGATCCGCACGGATGAGGGCCACGACCTGTTTGTGAACACGAATGATGTGTGGGACGACGGCGACCGTGTGGGAATAGTGATTCCGAAGACGGAGATATTAGTGGAGAAGTTGAAAGTTGAGAGTTGAGAGTAGTTCGAAAGTTTAAAGTAGAAAGTTCAATGAGTAAACTGATTCAGATATTTTCTTCGCGGAGAACATGGGCTTGGCCTTATGTGGCGTTTATGGCGATGTTCGTAGTGCTGCCTCTGATCTTGGTCGGAGTATATGCGTTCACGGATATTCACGGTCATTTTACGCTACATAACTTTGCGAAGTTTTTTACGCACAGCGAGGCGATACAGACTTTTCTGTACTCGCTGATGATTGCGGTTTTCAATACGGTTATCTGCCTGCTTATCGGTTATCCGGCGGCGTATATCATGGCGCAAGAGGATTTCAAGACGCCGAAAGTGATGGCGATGCTGTTTATTCTGCCGATGTGGATCAATTTTCTGCTGCGTACGGTAGCTACGGTGGAGCTGTTTAACATGTGCGGTCTGCCGTTGGGCGAAGGCGCGCTGTTGTTCGGTTTGTGCTACGACTACCTGCCGTTTATGATTTACCCGATCTACAACACCTTGCAGAAAATGGACAACTCGCTGGTAGAGGCGGCTCAGGACTTAGGTGCGAGCAAATGGCAGAGTTTCTGGAAAGTGATCGTTCCGCTGTCGATGCCGGGCGTGTATAGCGGTATTGTGATGGTGTTCATGCCGACCGTTTCGACGTTCGCGATCGCGGAACTGCTGACGCATAACAACATTAAGTTGTTCGGTTCTCTGATACAGGACTACATCACCACTACCGATCTGCTGAACTACGGAGCGGTGTTGAGTCTGGTACTATTGATAATTATCGGTTTGACATCGTTCTTCGGGGACAATGGTAGCGAAGGAGAAGAGAAAGGAGGGGGGCTGGTATGAGACAATTTACAATGTACAATTTACAATGTACATTTGCAGCGCTATTTCTTCTCTTCAGCCTCAGCGTGTTCGGGCAATCGAATCTGACATATGAGTTGAAGGTCGGAACGACGGGTGAGAACACGGTATTGACGGAGTTCCCAGAGAGTTATCAAGGGGAGAAAGTCAATATAAAGGTACAATGTACGATGTACAATGTACAGAGTACAAAGGACTCCTTTGACTTCGTCTTTACGAACGGAGAGGCAGTAACGGGTTTTGCGGAAGTGTACCAATACGATGATCCGAACGGCGTGCATTGGACGGTTTGGCAGAACAGCAAAGAGATTAAGAACCGCGCACAACGAACCTTGGTTCAGAACGCGTATAAGACCTTTGAGAACTATCTGCACGAGACGGTCGATGTACGTCACAGCCGAGGTTGGATTTGGTGGCTTTTCGCAGGACTGCTGCTGGTCGGAACGGCTATCTATGGTTGTTATCTGTATATTGAGCGGCGCAAGGAGAAGAGTTTGAGCGCTGTGGAGCAGGAGATCTTACGGCGCAAAAGATTAGGTATGAGAAGGCACTATACGTCGCAGCTGTACTTATGGTTGCTGCTGTTGGTGTTGTATGCTCCGATTGCGCTGATTGCCGTGTTCTCGTTCACGAAGAGCAAGGTGTTGGGCAACTGGACAGGGTTCTCGATGGAGCTGTATGCGAACCTATTTACCGGCAAAGCCGATGCGGGTCTGAACAGCGCGATGTGGTACACCTTGGTGATTGCGTTAGTAGCGGCTGTGTGCTCGACGATATTAGGCACTTTGGCTGCTATCGGCATCTATAACATGCGTGCGAAAAGCCGCAAGGCGGTTAGTTTCCTGAACTCTGTGCCGATGATCAACCCCGATATTATCACAGGTATCTCGCTGTTCCTGCTGTTCGTGGCATTGGGCATGAGTCAGGGTTTGGTAACCGTTTGCATCGCTCATGTGGTGTTCTGCACGCCGTACGTGGTGTTAAGCGTGCTGCCGAGGTTGAGCAGGATGAACCCGAACACCTATGAGGCGGCTTTGGACTTAGGCGCTACGCCGGGTCAAGCGCTGCGCATGGTGATGTTGCCGGAATTGTGGCCGGGCATGTTGAGCGGATTCATCTTGGCGCTGACGCTGAGTGTGGACGATTTCGGAGTGACGTTCTTTACCAAAGGAAGCGGCGGATTAGAGACGCTGAGTACGTTCATCTATTCCGACGCGCGTAAGGGAGGTTTGACACCGGAGTTAAGACCGTTGTTCACCATCATCCTGTTGGTGATGTTAGCGGTGCTTGTCTATATCAATTTCCGAGACCGGAAAAAGGAAGATTAATTAATTACCCAAACAAATATATTTATTACATCAATGAAAAAAATCTTTGTTTCTGTATTGGCTGTGTTAGCCATCGTACTGAGTTCCTGCGGCGGTTCAGACCGTACACATCAACTCAAAGTGTTGAACTGGGCGGATTACATTGACGAGGACGTCAAGGCTAATTTCGAACAGTGGTATTTCGACCAGACGGGCGAGAAAGTGGAACTCGTTTACGAGACTTTCGACATCAACGAGACCGCACTGACGAAGATCGAAGTGGGACACGAGGATTACGACGTGTTCTGTCCGTCGGAGTACATCATCGAGCGAATGTTGAAGAAAAACCTGCTCATTCCTATTCAGAAAGAGCTGATTGCGGACAGTATTCGTTATTTCGACAACATCTCTCCGTTCGTGCGCGACAAGTTCCAACAGATGGCTCCGAGCGATGATGTGAATGTGAGCGACTACACCGTTGGTTACATGTGGGGAACCACCGGTTTCATCTATAACCCGCAGTTTGTGAACCGCGAGGATCTGCAGAGCTGGGCAGCTGTGCTCGATCCGAAATTCGAGAACCGTATTCTGATGAAAGATGCGTTCCGCGATGTATATTCGGTTTTGGTATTGTATGCTTTTGCAGATCAGATCGAGAAAGGCGAAGTGGATCGCAACGAGCTCGTTCGTAACATCACTCCGGAGCGTGTGGCTGCGGTGAAGGACATCCTGCTGCGCGCTAAGAAACAGGTCTGCGGATGGGAAGTGGACTTCGGCAAAGAGGAGATGACCAAAGGCAAAGCATGGTTGAACCTGAGCTGGTCCGGCGATGCACAGTTCGCTATCGAAGAGGCAGCCGAGATGGGCGTGATGCTCGATTATATCGTTCCGCAAGAGGGATCGAACGTGTGGTTTGACGGATGGGTTATCCCGAAATATGCGAAGAACGTGAAAGCCGCTACTTATTTCATCGACTACATGTGTCGTGCGGACAATGCGTTAGCTAACATGACCGAGATCGGTTACGTGAGCTGTGCCGGTGGCGAGTTAGCTGCTGCAGAGGTTTTGGCTGACCAGAACGACGAGGAAGAATGGCCTGAGACCGTAGATGCTTCCTATTTCTTCGGCGAGGAGCCGATCGAGGTGGACGGCGAGATGTTAGATCCTCACGCGCTGCATCTCAACCCCGTTTACTATGCCGACAAGAGCATCATCGACCGCTGCGCACTCATGCACGATGCAGGAGACGCACAAGAGATGCTGTTGGAGATGTGGAATGAGATCAAATTAGCACGCTAAGCGAGTTAATGAAAATTAAAAATTAAAAATTAAGAATTCAAAATTCGTTATGACGTCATTGCGTTATTACGTTATTGTAATTGGTCTTTGCCTATGCGCCGTGGGCTCTTTCGCTCAAACGAGCGAGATGGAGCAGCGTTATCAGGCTCTGTCGGCTCGTTTTGACGGACGCGACAAGTTGCTGCAACGCGACCTGAAGGCATACTTGCAAGCTTACCCATACACGACTTTTGCCGACGAGGTGAAGTTCATGCAGGGCGTGCTGCAAGTGGAGAGAGGCCATTACAAACAAAGTCTCAAGATCCTTGAGCAGGTGGAGGCGAAAGCACTCAGCCGTCCTCACCAGACCGATTATTCGTTCTACCGCGGGTACGCTTATCTGATGATGCAAGAGTACCAACGTGCATCGGTGTATTTCGGTCAGTTGGGCAAAGGGGACAGCCGTTACAGTTCGCGCGGTAACTATTACTACGCGTACTGTATGTACAAAATGGGCAATTACGACAAGGCGCTACCGGCTCTGTTGCAGTTGGAGAACGACCATGCGTACCACAAGACCGTTCCGTATTACATTACGCAGATTTACTATGCGCAGGGTAACTACGAAGAGGCAGGCATGCGAGCCGAAGACCTTCTTCGCGAAGACCCCGAGAGCCCCAATAACGGCGAGTTGCACCGCATCATAGGCGAGATGCACTACGCGAAGAAAGAGTATAGCGCTGCTGTGGAGCATCTTCGCGCGTACCAAAAGAACGCCAAGGAGCAGAAAGAGGAGTTGCTGCGAAGCGATATGTACATGCTCGGTTGTGCGGAGTATGAGTTGGGTGAGTTTGACGCTGCTGTCAAATCGCTCAAACAGGTCAAGCAGGAGAAAGACGTGTTGTCCGAATCGGCTTGTCTGACGATGGGTAACGCCTATGTGAAGTTGCATATGCCCGAGCAAGCGAAGTTGTCTTACCAAGCCGCAGCAGGCTATCAGCTGACACCGGAAGTGACCGAGGAGGCAAGTTATAACTACACCCTCTGCACGTACCAGAGTTCCAGCGCATTGGGTGAGTCCGTGCGCGCGTTCAATGATTTCTTGCGCAATTTCCCGAACTCGAAATACGAGAACCGCGTTTATCAGCTGCTGAGCGATGCGTTGATGCAGAGTAAGAACTACGCTGCCGCTATCGCTACGCTGGACTCCATCGAGCACCCGACGCCGAAGATGGCTCAGACCAAGCAGTACTTGCGTTACCAATTGGGCGCAGACCATTTCCTGCAAGGCAAGATGCAGCAGGCAGTAGAATGGACCAGCGAAGTGATCAAGCACAAGAGCGAGTCGGACCAATACACCACGGAGGCGTATTATCTGCGTTCGGAAGCCAATTACCGATTGCGTAACTACGCCGACTGCGAGAACGACCTGAAGGCTTTCTTTGCCCGTCCGGACGTGCACAACTCAGGTAACTACGCGATGGCGTATTACCTCGCCGGTTACTGCGCTTTCTCGCAAGGTCATTACGACAAAGCCCGTGAGGCGTTCTCGCTCTATATAGACGAGGCACAAGCGACCGAACCGACTTATGCCGACGCGCTGAACCGAATAGGCGACTGTTTCTTCAACGACCGTCAGTTCCAACAGGCGATCACGTACTACGGACAGGTGAGTCAGTTGCAGAGCGCCGGAACCGATTATGCGTTGTTCCAACGCGGTTACGCACTGGGTTTGCAGCATAAGTATGCCGATAAGATACAGGTGCTGAGCGAGTTACTCAAACGCTACCCGCGGTCCGATTATGCGGATGACGGTGTGTATGAGATTGCCCGTGCACAGCTGCAGATGGACGATGAGCGTAGCGCTATCGCTACATATGACCGTCTGTTGGCTACGTATCCGCATTCGTCGTTGGCTCGCAAAGCGAGTCTGGAACGCGCGATGTTGTTCCGAAACCTGCATGAGAACGAGCAAGCGATCGCTGCTTACCGCAAGACGATAGAGAAATACCCGGCAACCGAAGAGGCGTACACCGCCCTCGATGCGTTGCAGGCACTCTACGTGGAGAACGGCAAGGTAGACGAGTATGTAGCGTACACCAAGGAGCTTGCGAAGATGAATATGAACGTCACTACGCAGGAGGATTCGCTGCTCTACGCGGCGGCTGAGATGCAGTATATGCAAGCCGATTATCAGAAAGCTTCCGTCAGCCTGAACAACTACATCACGATGTATTGCGCAGGAGGCCGTTATTGTACGACAGCGCGGTATTACCTCGCCGATTCGTATTACCGTCTGGGTAAGAGCAGTGAGGCGCTGTCGCAATACATGGTACTTGCTGAGACGGCGGCTAACCCGTATCAGGAAGAAGCGACCACACGCGTGGCGGAGATCTGTTTTGACAAGGGCGATTATGCTTGTGCGTTAGAAGCGTTCTACAGGATGCACAGCCTTGCCTCTAACCGCGAGAACACCACGGTAGCGCGTCTGGGTATCCTGCGCTGCACACAGCGTTTGGGTCGTCATCAGGCTACTATCGACATCGCAGAGCAGATCTTAACCGACCTGCCTGTGGACGACGAGACCCGCAACGAGGCGCTCTTCTGCCGTGCGAAAGCCTATATAGGCATGGGCAACTGGCTCAAGGCGCAGCCTGATCTGGCTTCCCTCGCTACCGACGTACGCACCGCGCAAGGCGCTGAGTCCAAATACCTGTTGGCGCAGAGCTACTACGAGATGCAGCTGCTCAACGAAGCTGAAGACGAGGTGATGAACTTCACACAGATGAACACGCAGCAGCAGTACTGGCTTGCTCGTGCGCTGATTCTGCTGAGCGACATCAACCGTGAGCGCGGAGAGTTCTTCCAAGCGCGTCAATACCTGCTCGTCTTGCAGCAGAACTACACCACCACCGGCGATGACATCCCTGCGCTCATCACCGCACGCATCGCCACCTTGGATCAATTAGAGAAACCCGTGATAACCGAAGAAAAAGAAGAGGAGGACTCATTATGAAAAAGTTCGTTATTACGTCATTACGTTATTACGTTATTACGATGGTGCTGATCATCGGCACTACGGCTTTTGCACAATCCGACTCAGCGCTGAACCGCAGCGTGACCGTAGAGCGTGATTTTCAGCCGGTTATTCAGGCAGCAGGCAAGATCTCGACCCGTCCGGCTGTGGTGGAGACTACAATCGAACCTGCGCCGGTGGAGTACTCGACCTATACAGCGGATGTGACTCCCGAGGCGGCTATTCAGCCGATGCTTTCGCAGCCCACGCGTTTTGAACCGGGCAAAGCGTTTAACGGCTACGTCCGCGGCGGTTTGGGTCATCCGAACACCTTGTTTGACTTCGGCTACCATCTGGATGACGGCAAGAACTCCATTTTGGATGTCTATGCCCACCATAAGGCAGAATGGGGACTTGCGACGCTGAGTAAGACCCAAGTGGGACTCAATTTCAAGCACACCTATAGTACCTGTGATCTGTATTTCGGTGTCAACGGCAGTAATATTTTCTACCATAAATACGGTCATTTCTACGACTACAGCCAAGACCACGGTCTTTGGGCAAAGAACAGCACGGCTTATCCGAAACCGCATTCGTTCGGCAAGATGGACCAAACGGCGCTGTGGACGACGGAAGTGTTCTTGGGCGTGAAATCGAACCCCAAGCAGGACGTGCAGTACATGGTGCAGACCGGATATAAACTGTTCTCCAAACCCGGTGCCGTGAGCGAGCATCAGATCCGCACACACGGTTCGTTCAATTGGCATAGAGAAGAGCATCATGTGGGCGCTGTCGTTTATGTGCAGAATAACTTCCTGCAACTCGGTTCGCTGGGTGATGTCATCCCCGACTCCATGTACCGCAGCAGGCATAATTTCCGCATTGAGCCGTATTATGCATATGAAGGAAAGCGCGTGCGCGTACACGTGGGCGTGAACTTCGACCTCAATATCGGTCATGGCAAGAACAGCCTCTCCGGCACAGAGAATGTCTCGTTTGCTCCCTCGCCGCACATCTTCTTGGAGGCGCAGGTTGCCAAACAGTGGCTCACCATCTATGCCGACATCGAAGGTCATCACGGTTTGGGTTCGCTGCAGGAATATATGGAGGAGAACCGCTACCGACTGATCCACGCCGGTATCGTAGAGCCTCACTCGGCTTCTTATACGCCGGTGGATGCAGAGATCGGATTTCATATCCGTCCTCATCGCGACCTGCTCATCGAGTTGCACGGAGGCTATGCGTATATGACGCACGAGGATGTCTGGGTAGCGACAGCAGACAGTGCGAACTATGCGCTGCTTAACCTGCCTGTGAAACCCGGTGATTTCCTCTATCTGCATACCGATTATCAGCGCGGTAAGATCGGTGGTCAACTCAATTACCACTACCGCGACATCGTACGCGTACATTTCCACGGAGACGCTTATTTCTGGAAAGGCGACACAACCGTTTATGACCGTGCCAAATGGGAGATGGGACTTCGTATAGACGGTCGGATTGACAAACACTGGTCGCTCTATTCGGACAACCATTTCGAGGGTAGCCGCAAAGCTTTGGCTTCCGACGGCGAACATACTCTCGCTCCGAGAGTGAACCTCAACCTCGGTCTGCAATACGATATGTGGGTAGGAAAGGAGAAAGGCGAAAAGATGAAAGTGAAAGGTAACGGCGAGCAGGTTCTCCGTCCGGAGCCGAAGCCTAATCTGACGCTGTTCTTCCAACTCAACAACTGGCTGCACCGCAAGAACGAGATCTACTACGGTTACCGCGAGCAGGGCATCAACTTCCTGATGGGCGCTACCTTCCGATTCTAAACAGCCTCTCTATACAACAAATGACCCGCCGTACAGCGGGTCATTTGTTGTAGTAAACCGTTCGCATCTCGTTCGCATCACGGACGTGCGCGTTGGGTCCGTTTCCGGTAGTTAAATCCTATATATCCGGCTGCCATCAGCAACAATATCCATAATCCTTCTCCCACGGGCTGCTCCACCAACTGATGATCACCTGGCAACTCTCCTCCTCCGGGATTCGGTGGAGGCGGCGGACCGGGAGCGAACCTCGGAGCCGCAGCCATACGTGCCATCTGCGGTGCCTGCTGTGCCTCGGGCTGCGCTACCTGACGGGCGGAAGCCATCGAGGTAAAAGTCGTCATCGGCATCACTACTCCACTGCTTGCCCCATACTGAATACCGCGTTGGGAAGAACTGCGGGAAGAGCTACCGGTGGTAGCATACACGCCGTTAGTGCCGCTACCCACATGCTGCACCTTCGCACGGCCCGTCTCATACATCCCGCGCATAGGCACGGACGGCATCGAGAGCCCGAATGAACGATGCGTACGCGTATAGCTGTTCATATGTGCCGGCAGGTAAGGCTTCAACTGACGACTCGCACGCACACTCTCTATCGGTCTGGTGGTAGTGGTCGGAGCCGTAGTCACGATACCCGGGTTGATATAGACATAGGGTTTGTTATTCACTATATAGACCAAGCCCATCAGCGCGATGCCGCAGATGAACACGACGAGGGCAAGAACCATCCTCTTCCTAAACCATTTAGTCGTTTTCATTGCGCACCCTCCTTTCTCATCTCAACTCGTTTGCCAAGCGCATCATAGATAGCGCCTCGATGGAGAATCAGCAACTTACCTTCGTGGATGAACTTCTCTACTCCGTTCACCGTCTCTTCGTTCACCTCCTCCAAATCGGTCGGCGTTCGAGGCGGATTCTTGGTAATCAGGAACCGGTTCATCGGCGTCTTATTCGCCGCTACGAAAGTATAGGTGTTGCCCGTTTGTATCTCCGTGGCGATACCGGTCTCTATATCGTATAGATAGATCAGGTCGCCCTCGTAGTCAAAATGGAAAGTATAAGTAAGATCATTGCCTGCTCGGAAACTGAGGTAGCGTTCCTCCGCAGTCGGGATAGCGGCTACCGTCATCTCGCCTGCCTCTTTGAGCACCGCTAATTGCGGCACATTCGCATCGCCTTCCAGCTTACGACCGTCCCATCCGTCTTCGAACTCTTCCGAGAAATCGCCGCGAGCCAAGAGGTGTACGCAGTCGCCTCCAAAGGTCTCGCCCGTCACGCTCAACCGCATCACATCCGGCGCACCGTAACGGCTCGGGGCACGCATCGGCTGTGTAGAAGTCTTGAAATACGTAGCGTCATAAACCACGCGATTGTACACTAATTTGAGCGTTGCCACCTTGGCAGGATCGGTCTTGATGAAGAATCCCTGCATAGCCGGAATGACCGAGTCAGCGCCCGTCAAGTACGGCGAGGAGTGGATCGGAACGACAGCATACTGACCGGGCATGGAAGCTGCCTTGCCTGGCTCAACGGCACTCACCGGATCGGGGTTTGCAGCCGCGTTTGCGTACGTACCCGAATGATAGATATAGATCGCTTTCTCCGCGTTGGTGAAATCTTCATCCTGCATCTCCTGAATCTTAATCGGCGCAGTCCAACTGTTGGCAGCGAACGCATAACCATCACCATCGTGGTTGTCCAGCGTCAAGGTCTTGGTAACAGGAGCATTCAGTTTACCTTGGAAAGTATAGGGCTTCGTGCTTTCCTGCGTGATACAATATCCCTCGAACGGTACGAGCACATCCTCGTTAGCTACCCACTCCCAGAGGCCTCCTATACTACCGTCCGATGCACTACTCCAACGGCACATCCAAGCGGCGTGATACATGCTGATAGCCGTCTGTCCGGCTTGGAAAGGAATACCCATATACTGCCATACCGGATTTGCCGTCAGGGCGTCAGTTCCACGACTGTAGTACTGCACGGTAGCACGCACATCGGACTCCTTGTTGCCATATACGAAAGCACCGTTATGCGACGCGTCTGCTTGGATCTCCAGCTCATCCGCCTTGATGGTAATAGGCGATGCGTAACGTGTATCCTTCACCGTCGCTACCATACCTGCTACCGTCAGTCCGCCGTACGGCTTAACGATCAGCTTACCGTCCACGGGTTGGTAGTATTCGTCACGACCCTTGTTGACCTTAACACTACCAGCATGAGCATCGTCCACGTTCACATGGCACTCGGCAATGATACGCGTCGGGTGATACGGAGTCGGGATGATATTGTAACCCGGTGCCCAGTTCTTGGGATTGTCCCATCTATGATCACCGTCCTTATTGTCGAATACCAGCGAGCAGTCCGCCACCTTGGTCTCATCGGTCATCAACAGGTAGTCAATCATCTGCCGCATAACGATCTGTCCCGCAGGAGAGAGGTTCGGCATCTCGTAGAAGTTGATACCATATAGCAACAGACGTGCCGGGAAAGTCACTTGGCGCTCACAGCATACAATTAGGTCACGGTCATTATTCTCATCCCGAATAGTAGCCAAGAAGATGAAATCCGGTGCCTCATTGATCGTGAAGCCTTGCAGACCCTTGGCTTTATCAGCGGTGCTGAGCGAGCTCAATACATGAACCGTAGTATCTGCCGGATTCACCACCTGCGTTTTATCCGGATCACTCGGGTTATATTTCGCATCCTTGAAGATCGCGTGTCCTGCGCAAAGCACTTTCATATCCTGCACTTTCGGACTCGGATCCTTGGGGTTCGAACCAATATGCCAGTTCGGAAGGTTTGCCACATAGGCCTCGAAACTGAGCATCGGCTTCTTGTCAATCATCGTGCCCAATGCATTCGTATATCCCTCACCTGTGCTCAGGAAGTCGGTCACTACCATCAGGTCATACTGATCATAATGTGCGGCTATCTCTGCCTCGTTTTTCGTTGCATAGCCGTTCACATAAGTGACATCATAGTAATCGCTCAGATACGTTACCAAATCATTACACGAAGCCGCATCAGTTGCCGAGTAGGCAGTAAACGCTCCGTTCTTCGTACCGGTAATGATAAAAGCGATTTTCGGTCTCTGACCCGCAGGATAGATACGAATGGATGTTGTTATTTGGTACGTACGAGCCGGATCACAAGAGTTTTTCATCGTGAAAGTCACCGGCACATTCAGCACCTCAGAATTACCCACACTCGGGGTACCTATCATATGGATGTACTCATCGAAATAATCAAACGTACATCCGTTAATCGGAGTCTCCGGATAAACAGATTTCAGCGAATACTCGATACCCGACACATCATAATTGCAGGTCAGTTTCACTACACTCACATCCACTTTCTGACCATCCCAAATCGTCACGCCCGGCGAGACGTTCGTCAGGGTCGGAACAAGGTCACAAGGCTCTAACCATTTCGCATACAGCGTTGCAGAAGCATCGGTCTTGTCCCAATTCTTCATACTATAACCCAAACCGGAGTAGTACTGCGTTCCCGCTCCGTTGGGTTCACTATAATAGCCGTCGAATACATATCCGCCTGCGCGTTTAGGTAGCACCGCAATCTCCGGCATCGGTTTATTGTAAGTCGCTACTACCGAATGCGTGTAGCTGTTATAGGCGCCTGTGGCATTCAGCGTGATCGTGGTCTTGATGATCTGCTCCCATTGGGCATAGAGCGTAGTATCGGTCTCCGTCGTATAATCAGCACCGTCCGAGATCAACAATCCCGTTCCGGCTGCATCTTCCGTCCAACCCAAGAAGTTATGATCTTCCCAAGCATATGTATTATCGTTCAGCGCAAAGGTTGAACCTCTCGGCACTACCTGATTCTCCATCGTTCCCGTAGCCTCAGCAGCGTTCTTATTGAAGGTCACGGTCACTAACGGGACCTCTACGATAACCACCACGCGGGTCTCCTTGTTATAACTTTTAATCGAGAACTCACCTTTATAATTACCGCCGGAATAGGAGAATTTATGCCATTTATGTTGTTTTCCCGACGCAATCGGCTGATTGGTAGTCGTTCCGTTGACGGTCAGATCAATTGAGTAAGCGTTATCGGTGTTCGGGAATACATAGAAGAGGATCTTATTGGCAATCATTCCGCGAAGGTCAAATGTCAATGTTTTATCACCTCCCACTTTCAACGCTTTGATAGCTCTGTTGCCACTCGAAGAACTATTCCACTGGCTCTCCGTATCTAATTGAGTAATGTCTTTGGAGTTAAAATAGATGCCGCCGGTACTGGTGGATGAATAGGAGATATCGGTCGTTTCTTTTAGGTTATTCTCCGCTACCGTAGCACCTTTCTGGAACAACCATGCTTTCACACTACCGTCAGAACCTTGCGTCCACATACCATTCTTAACATAGCACGAACCCAAGATATAGGTCACTTTCGGCACCTCGTCTGTCCATTTTGCCCAGTACTCTTTGTTACCCCAATCGGTCGTGGAGATAGCCGTTACCGGTGAACCGGTACAACCAGCATTGTTGTACCAGCCAGCAAACTCCTTGTTATCCTTGGTCACATCGGTCGGCAACGTAGCGCCCGTGCCGTGGGTATAGCTCGTTATATCGCCTGAGTTGATAGTTCCTTCGTTCGGGTGTAGCGTCACGTTGTATGTCGCATGATCAAAGGTCGCCGTGATGGTCGCATTGGCATCCAGAATATGCGTACTACCGCTCGTGAAATCCACGCCGTTCACCTGCAGCGAGGTACAACGATAGCCGTTGTCCGGTACGGCGGTGATGGTCAGAATACAGGTATGCGCCAGGTCATTCAGCGTACGTGCCGCATAGCCTTCCGAAACCTGCGCCGTATTGTCATGGTGGGTATAAGTCACGCGTATCTGTCCGTTTACTGTGGCGCCTACCGACAAATTATGCTGCAGCATACCGGATGTATGCGTATAGCCATGGAAATAGCAGTTATTATTCAATTCATCTTGACCTATCCCGCTGGCTGCATTCACATAAATAGTCCAACCACCGGCTGGTATCTCATCACCGGAGAAATTAATAGACTGTGTTATTTCATATTCAGAAGAACTCTTTGTATTGTAAATAGCAAAACCATCTCCTTGACTTCCGCAGTTATTTCCGATATGCCATGCCCAGAAGTCATGATCCCAATCCGGAGTAGCCGTTTGATAGAATCGAGCTGTTCCGGGCACTAATGTCATCAGTTGCGCCGTAGCATAGTTCCTGTCATCACCGTTACCATATTTACCCTTTCCGATACGGTAATATAGGTTGTTCCACCCTTCATCTGTCATAGCCGCAGTCTTCTCCATGTAAATGGGAACACCGCCCTCCTGCGCCATCGGCGGATAAACGATATTTGCTTGTATTGGAGTAAGAGTCGCATTTGAAAAATCTATGTAGAAATGATACGTTCCTTCCTTATCTGTGTTCCATTTACACCAATCATGATCGGTTGACATAGTCCATTTATCTGTACTATTACTGCGCTCCTTCGTTCCACTGTTACCATACCGGGTAAAACCGTCATTAATTGCAAATTCATACCCCCATGCCACGCCTGGGTATACCGTACATTCCGCCCATTCATCACTGGTGCTGCCGCGCATAAACGGCACACTCTTATAATCAGCACCACCACCCGGCGTCTGGTACTCTAAATACGGTACCTTCACACCATACGCGCCACTCCATGTAGCTTCCGATTCGTGACCGGATACCCATGCCTTGCAATAATAATTACCGGCATCTGCACACGTACAACTCGCTTTGGTATAGGTAGTACTGGTTGCGCCGGTTATCTTGTTCGATTCTTCGGTTCCGCCTTTATACCATTGGAAATTCGTAGCCCCTGCACTGGTTGCCGTCAACGTAATCGTCTCACCCGTGAAAGCTAACCACGTACCCGAGACACATACCTTAAACGGATTATACTCATAGGTATACGTAGCCTTTCCTCCGCTCATACCGGTAATCTTGCAATAGATACCATTCGCTGCTGTGATGTCATATGTCTGATCCCATCTGTTGTCCCAATTATTCTCCGTCGTAGCACCGTTCATACGGCAGATGACGTATCCTGTGTATTTGAGATCCACTTCGGCTTTGTAAATCGGGCCTCCACAAGCACCATCTACCAATGTAAAGTTGTACCACTGCTCTCCGCTTCCAAAGCAATAGATAGCATAGCGTTCGTCTCCTTTTTTCCAATTGCCGTAATTGATTTTCATATAAACGGTCTTGGTCGTAGGCGAAGATGGGAAAGTTACAGTCGTTTGTAGTTGCGTCCAATTCGAGTAGTTGATAGTAAAGATATAGGTACCGGCATTCGCATTCATAGTGGTCAGACCGCAGTCTGTACCATTGACATTGGTTACCCAAGGACCGTAATTATTATACTGCATAGTACCGGCATTACCGTAGTAATGTCCGCAACCATCCGCTATATTGAAACAATAATCCAAGTTGGAATCCAAGGAGATAGAAGCAGTAGCCGTAGAAGCAGTAGCACGAGTAAAATCTACATTTCCGTAATCAGACCTAACTCCATCATTACGCCCTGTCTTAACATACAATCGAGGTACTTTAACTTCATATGCATCGCCGTTTTGTCCCCAGGTAGATTGAGTACCGCCACAAGTCACTTTGCAGTAATACGAACCGGCATCTTCAAAAGCACAAGTCTTGCTAAACGTAGCATTCGTTGCACCGTCTATTGCATTGCCGTCAGCCTTACCGCCCTTATACCATTGATAAGTTATAGGTCCATTACCGCCTGTCGGTGTAGCCGTCAACGTCATTGTCTCTCCTGCGAACCACAACCAGTTATCACCTATCGCCACACTCGACGGAGCAACACAAGCAGGCGTCGCAGGTGTATATGTTATTACAAATCGCACACCGGCATTATAACTGCTGGATGTATTGTTGGTTATCGTATATGTCTGACCTTCGCTATGTTTCAAACCGCTTACAGAATTGAAATTCTTATTGGTAAGAGATGTCGCCGTATTTCTATTGTTCCATGAGCCGGAAGAAGTTTGAACACTGGTCGTTCCATCCGATATGGTAAAATTGACCGTTTGATTGCCATTATTATCCGCTACGCCTTGTGCAGAAATAGCAGTGATTGTCGCACCTGTAACATTAGTGATGGTAATGGACTCCCCCTTATCCATCTTGATAAGATTGTAGCTCGTCCATCTACTTTCATAGTCATACTGCGTACCGTTTCCCGATACACTGAATAACTCGTCGCTGGACGATGTATTGCAATTAATCGTGAACGTTTCACCCCACGCAGTCCCGGCGCAGAGCATAAACAAAATGGTTACGAATACTGAAAAAAATCGATTTGAACGATGTATAAAATATTTCATGGTAGTGTTGTGTTTTCAAAAGTCGCGCAAAGTTACTAATTTATTTTCATATATGCAAATAAAAAAAGAAAAGTGCGCCATTTTTTACGCACTTTTCACTTTTTTCGACAATTTTTCCCCATTTTCACCCCTCTAATCCTCTAATCCACTCACCCACTAATCCACTAATCCTCTAATCCACTCATCCGTTCATACTCCACCGCCGCCATGAGGAACGAACCAAGCACTTTGCCTTCCGCATTGTCCTGTATCGGTACATCCTTGCCGATCAGGTAATATGCCGCACTACCGTTTCGGTCGTGACTCAGCCCTGCCGACTGACAACTGCCAAGGATCCGATAGTTGCCTTCTTCGCCGCGCACGAACGTCCGAACGATACCCTCAAATCCGCGCTTTCCGGCTGCTGCATGATCAATCAACCCAAGACGCGAACCCTTCAGCAGCGCAGCGGTAATGAGGCACGAAGCGGAGGACTCCAAGTAATTGCATTGCGTACCGCCTTCGCTCACGTTCGTATATTTCGGCGAACCGGTATCGTCTATCCCCTGCGTAGCGCATTTCGTGCTATCGTATGCCAATAACTGATACCAACATCCGGTCTCTTTATCCTGCCGAGCTACTAATCCGTCCGCCATCTTCGTCAGGTACTCACGCAGTTCATCGAAGTTCTGCGCCGAGGGTAGAGGCTCACCCTCAGACCACTCGCCGCTAAGCTCCAAACCCTTCAAATAGGCTTCCAACACGTCCACTAACGCCAACATGTACCATCCTGCCGCACGTCCCCAGTACTCCTCGGAATGATAAATGGCACTTGGTTTTTCGTCCATGGTACATTGTACATTGTCCCTTTGTACCTTATACGCGTGTCCGCTCTCGTATATCGCGCGCGCGTTCTTATTAGTAGTTATATCCGTGAAGATCACGTGGTAAGGCAGCTGTTTCTCTTCGTCCCAGAGGTAAGGCCACGAAGCGTGGAACTGGTCATACACATCGTTCCAGCCCAGACTCGTTCCTTCGCAAGCACCAACCGCCAACAGCTGTGCTAACAACGCCGGACCCATATATGCCCCGTCGCACCACATCTGTCCCCAGTAGCTCTTGGTCGGATCGGGTGTCGCCTTGTGCATCCATCCGCCAGCTGCACCGCCTTCGGCTATCGTGTACTTCTCCGCATGATCCGCCATCTTCTGTGCCAGATCCATGCCGCTGATGCCGGGAACGCCGGGATAGTTATCAATCTCATAAGTATCAATAATCTGGCCGCCGTTGACAAAGTTCTCCTCGATCAGGACATAATCAAGCTCCGCGCGGGCAGCATAGATGGCGGCGGACAGTCCCGCGGGCCCCGCACCGACGATAATCAAATCATGCATATCAATCCTCCTTACCCGGTTATTCATGGATTTTCTCAGCCGGATCAGACATTCTGCTCAAATTTCGCTTTCATGGCTGCCTTGGGGATCGCTCCGACAACTTCGTCGACCACCTGGCCGCCCTTGAAGAACTTCATGTTCGGAATACTCATGATATTGTACTGAGCAGCGATTTCGGAATAGTCGTCAACGTTGATCTTGCCAACCTTGATCTTGCCTTCAAACTCATCTGCCAGCTTGTCGATGACGGGAGACATCATCTTGCAGGGGCCGCACCAGTCAGCGTAGAAATCCACGAATACGGGGACATCGCTGTTCAGAACTTCTGCTGCAAAATTCTCACTTGTAAATGTATGGACCATAATATACCTTTCCTTTCTTTACTGTCTTCTTTCTTCCGTTTATTTGTGTTCTTTCGTTTATGTGCTTTCTTTCGTGTTCTTTTAAATGCAATACATGTGGAATGAACCGGTTTCTGCTGTTCTCTGCTTTATTGACCAAATCTCTATCAATGCCGAGAAGGTTTTAAAGCGCTAATTGATTGTGTACAATTCAATTATACACAATCACCGTGTCCTGTCAACCCCATCTTTCTTATTCTTTTCAGCTGCATGAACGTGTGCAGGGGCGGTCTTTTTCTTGCATTATCCCCCGGAAGCCTCCGGATTCCCTAAAAATGAGCGCGCTTGCACACCTCAGTTCCATGATGCGGTGTCACTATTGACAGGAAACCTTATTGTGATCGTCGTTCCCTTTCCGAGAGAGCTCTCCATTTCGACGGAAGCATCGTGGAACTGTGCCGCATGCTTGACGATGGAGAGGCCAAGACCGGTCCCACCCAATGTGCGGGAGTGACTTTTGTCCACACGGTAGAATCGCTCAAATACGCGGTCCTGTTCATCTGAGGGAATTCCGATGCCGGTATCCGTAAAGGAGACACTTGCCGCTTCCCCTTCCCTCCATATTTTGATCAGGACGCTTCCTCCGTCCCGGTTGTATTTGACAGCATTGTCGCAGAGATTATAGAACATCTCCCTGATCAGATGCTCTGATCCGACAACCCAGACAGCAGGATCGGAGCCGCCCTCTTTCACAGGGTTCTCCATCGAACCGGAAATGCTCTGTCCATCTGCCACAGGGCTCTCCATCGAACCGGAA
>ONMU01000022.1:0-641 GCA_900319035.1 uncultured Bacteroidales bacterium | reverse complement strand
CTCAATGCGCTGGACAGCTCCCTCGTCCAGCTCGGAAATCCGGATAATGTCATTGACCAGTGCGATGAGCCTCTGGCTTTCCCTGTAAATATCACCGGCAAATTCGATCATTTTTCCTTCATCGCACAGGCCGCTGCTCATAAGTTCCGCAAAGCCATTGATAGAAGTCAGCGGGGTCTTTAATTCATGGGAAACATTGGCAGAGAACTCCCTGCGCATTCTCTCCCTTTCCTGTGCCTGCTGTTCCCGTGTCTCCCGCCGCAGCTCCTCTCCTTTTAATACACGGGGCAGGCCGCAGCAGACCCGGATGACGGTATCCGCCCGGGCTGCAAGAAGACAGGAAAGTCTGCCGGCAGATTCTCTGCTGCGCCGCTCATCCGGATCCATCGGAACGACACCGCCGCCGACTTCGGTCGCAATCACGACCTTTTTTTCCGCCAGTCTGTCCGCCAGGGAAGGAAGTTCCTCTTCAGGTGTATGCGCCGCAAGATCCTGGACGTCCCTGACTGCCAGTCTTTCAAATGCATCCTGATCCCATCCGAGCGCCTGCATGATGTATTCCTGTTTTCCCGCAAACAAGGGGCCGGTCACAAAGATCATTTCTCTGCCTCCTTCTGTTTTTCATCCACGGATTTCTGCGG
>ONMU01000019.1 GCA_900319035.1 uncultured Bacteroidales bacterium | reverse complement strand
GAAAGCCTCTCTAAAATTCAGAACCTGATTCTGAATCGGCATTTTGCAGAAGCAGAGGAACTCATGTTTTCCTGCATGATTTCTTCCCCATGTAATATGCGAAACTTTTCCACTTTGGGAGAATTGGATATTGCGTTAAATCAGACGTCTCCTTTTCCCTATGGATGGTTTCCAGAATCCAACGGATGCAACTATCAATCCGATCTGGATATGTATCATGGCGTCCTTACCATCAGCCATGAGGAAGCTGGGGTCAAATATGTTCGCGATATGTTTATCTCTCAGGACCAGAATACGCTATGCATTCGGGTCACAAGTTCCATGCCTGGCAAAATCCGTCTGGATGCCGTGCTTAATCGAATTGCTATATCAGACAAAATATTGCCAGATGATCGACGCCCCGGAAAATATGTCAATGCCGGTCCCTGGCCTTCCCCTCATTGCGATCGCCTCTATACCACCGATGGAGATATCATGATCATGGAGGGACAGGATGCCGGAACCCGCTTCTCAACCGGGCTGCTCATGGTCACCGACGGAACCGTCCATGATGTTTATTCCCGCCTGATTGCAGAAAACGCTTCCGAGGTCATTCTCTATCTGACTGCCATTACAAGCAATCGCGAAGAAGACTGCACTAGTTGGGTACTGCGTCGTTTGAATCAGCTTCGCGAAAAAAAATTTGATGATATTCTTTTTATCCACCGAAAGGATTTTTCTGGCTTTATGCATCGGGGCATTCACCGCTCCGGCGACTTTGATGGCGGAAGTGCTTTTTAACGAAATCCTGCTACCATTGAGAGTATGACCTGTTAATGACCATTTATGGTCTTTATCTACGGTCAGTGTACCGTTCACAATAAGCCACTGGCAAACGGGGTTTACATAACCTTCCACGAGGTAAGAATAGCTAACAAAATAGAATACGCTTCCACCCATTTCTATTTTTTCATTATCTCGGTATCCCGCATAGGCTGTGCCGGGTTGCTCGGAGAGGTTGAGAGGATAATCCCCTGCTGGTATAGAGTCCACACCTATATCCGTGATCACATAGAGATCCGCAAAAGGCGCACATTGGGTTTTGTTGATGGTAACTACCGTGGTTGCGCTGTACGTCTGTAACTGCCAAAAACGGGCGTTTTGCTCCGGAAAGTCTTTGTAGAAGGCATTGGTAACTGCCAGACTTTCTGTCTCATTGCCGGAGAAGTCACCCGGTCCGCTGGTGGCGTCCACCTCGGGATAGTAATCCGGCACTTCTGCCGCTTTGATGCCGCCATGGGTAATGTCCGCGCCACCGGCTGAACCGGCTACAACGGGTTGTTGCTCCGCTTGGATAACCGGCTTGAACGCCTCGCTCAGGAAAGCTACTACCATGCAGTTCTCGGGCACCCATTGGTCGTTGAGGGTAGCGGTATAAGTAGCGGTATAATGACGCGTGGAATCCACGGAAATAGCGTCTCCTTTGGCGTTAGAGAGATAGAGTCGAACGGCATTCGTGTGGCGGAACTGCTCCCAGCCGTTGAAGGTGTAATAATAATCCTTCTGGGTATCAATCATGCCGGACTCCTTGACCAGAACGGTCAGCTGGAGAGCAGGGTAGTCCTCTTTGCACAACGCGCCGGAAACGGTCACGTTCAGTTGCCGTGTGGCGGGATCGTATGTGTTGTCAATGACCACAGAGGCATAGGTCTCTGTCTCAAACTGCGACTTGCTCGTCTGAGGCAGATAGCCCGGATGGAAGATGATGGCATTTCCTGATCCGTAATTCGTTTTGGCTCGGTTGATGCAGATAGCTGGGGCTCCATTCTCGCTTAATGCCTTCTGAATGATTTGACTACCGGCAACGGAGAAATTATCCGTTCCGTAGCCGTAGTGGTGGAGAATAAGTACCCAGTTGGACTCGCCTTTGGTGAAATCGCTGATGCTATTCATGCCTTCCGGACAATAACCACATGTCTGTCCGGTGAACTCCTCGATGAGGTGTTTCTTGGGGAACGAAGCCGGAATGGTGTCCGGCGGAGTGGGTTGCGTAGTGTCCGTGGGATTTACTTGCGGTGTGGGTTCTTGCTTGGGATCGTTTTTCTTACAAGCGGTGAACGCAAGGCTAAGGACGAGACCTGCAAAAGTCCAAATAATAAAGTTCTTTTTCATATTGGTGTGTTATTTATTGATTTCTTTTCCTTGTACATCGTACATCTGTCCTTTGTGCATCAAATAGAGTTGTCCATCCCGCAGCACTTTTGTCCATTGTCCATTGTCCTTCGTCCATTGTCCATTGTCCATTCCCTCTGTGCTGTATTGAAAATGCACGGTGAGTGTGCGGCTCTCAGAGGCGTCGGTGAAGACATAGGTCATGGTCTCGTCGGAATCAGCGACCGGTGTATAGTGCACAAACCAAGAGGCAATGCCTTCCGGCGAATAGTTCAGTGTTTGAGCGGTCTCTCCGTTGCCGGAAAGGCAGTTACCAGCGCAGCAGAACTCGTCCTCAAGTCCCGTTGCTGAGCGGGTGATCTGTACGGTCAGAGGAGCGGTGCAGAGCAGCGAGCCTTGCAGTTTCATTTGCATCTTACCGCTGAGGATGTCCAGTTCCGCATCGGTCACAGTGATCTCCATTCCGCCTTCGGGAATGTCTCCATGACCATCGATATTCACAATGAGCGCGTTAGCGTTCACGAAGAGCAGCAACAGGGCTGCTACCATCCAGTTTCGTTTCATATGTCTGTAATACCTTATAGTTATCTCTATCCAAAAGGAGCACGACCGCATGGCAATGATGGATGTTCCATTGGTCGGGCAGGGTATAATCGGCGGTGAACCACTGCGGCGTGAAGCTGATCTCCACGTCCCAGCCAAAAGGCTTTCCTTGGACAGCTCCGCGGAGCATGTGACGGTGGTAATAAGCAGTCTCCACCGACCCATCCGGCATCGCTTGCGCACCCATGACGCTGTCTTCCGTCAGCCAGATAGCGAGCCGTGCTTCCGTATAATTGAAAGCTACGGCGGAGATGGTGAAATGCACTCTCCGCGTGAGGGTGTCCACCGTCGCTTGAGCTTTGAGCGCAGGACAAAACAGGTCGTCATCGTTCTGAAGCAAACACGTAGCCCATTCGATGGGATCAAAGAACCACTCTCCATCGCCTTGCGCGAGGTCGATGTTGCCTGTCGGGAACGGAGTAGAGGCATTGCCGCCCATGTGCTTATAGCAGATATCGGCTTCCGGACAGGTGTAGTCGAATGCCCCTTGCGTAAACGGATTGCTCGCCGGATGCATGGCTACCACCGCCAGTTTGTCGCCGTACAACTGTTGCAGTTCCTGAGCCGTTTGAGCGGCTGTGGGGCAGTTCACGCAACGGAAACCCGTGTACTCGACCAACAGATGGGTCTTACTACCATCACCGACCGGAACAGGGATAAGCCTGTCCTTCTCCTTGATCACCTCGCAGCCTGTCAGCAGGAGGGTCGTTAGTACTATGGATATAATCTGTTTTACCACGTGAAGTTATACGTTATATGCACGCCTTCCTGCTTAGGCACGTATCGGCACACGCCTCCGGAGCAGTTGAAGCCATCAATGGTCTTGGTGTAGCCCGCCATGATCCGGTGTGCGTTGTGCGAATAGGTGACCGAGGCGGAGTAGTAATGTTCATGATCCGCTTGCGCCGTTCCGCCGATGTTGTACATCCATTGTCCGCTGATCATAAGGCGTTTGAAGAGACTGATCTCGCACAAAGCGAAGCACCATTGTCCCTTGTCGTCGGGCGTGTAGAGGTATTGTAACTCACCGCGTACGGAGAGCTCTTTGGTAGCCTGCACGCGTGCGTCCACCACCGCTATGCCCGAACGGATCATGCCTCCTTCACCTTCGACCACGGTTTGGTTGAAACGCTGGTACATCAGCATGGCATTAAGCCACCACCTTTTGCTGATACGTTTGTTAAGCTCAAGGTTGACGTCCGTGTAGTACTCACCTTCTTTGTGAACACCGCGGATATGTGCGCCGTTCAGCTTGAGCGTAGTACCATATTTACCGCCCATGCGCGTCTTGCGTGCCCATGTGTAATAGACCTGCCCTTGAAACGCCCATTCGCCGAGGGTGTATTGGGTGGCATAGGCGTATTGGGTAGCAAGGGAATAGGTGTGTTGCTGCGCGAAAGGCGGCATGTAGTTCAGCCGTCCGGCTATGCCCATACGTTCACGCTGCGAACGGAAAGACATGTTCTCCGACCGTTTGACCTGCGCCAAGACTGCCAAGCCTTTGCGGGAATAGCCTGCCGACAACAGCCATGCGTCACCATCGCGGTAACTGAACCCGTTCTCGAAAGTCGGGTCATTGGCTTTGCGGGCATATTCGGCAAGCACGTGCCAACCTTTCATCTGCCATTCGGCACGTATGTCTCCGGCTCCCACCCATCGGGGCAAACGGTATTGGTACAACTCGTTATTGACGATGGTGAGGATGGTGTCCGGTGCTTCGTAGCGCGAGACATAACTGCCGCCGAAAAGAAGGTGCATCTCCAAGTCCTTCATCCGTTTGGACCATGCGCCGACATCGATCTCCACGTCTCCGCCGATGGCTGCATCTTGGCGGTAGTTCCAACCCCATGCGCCGTCGTCGTAACACTCCCAGTTACGTCTTTGTTTGCCGCCTATGGCTACCATATGCAGACCTTCGATGGGCGTCAAGTCGATTTTTGCACCGCGTAAGGGGTTGTCCACACCGAGCAAACGATCCTCGTAGAGGTTCAAGATCAGTCCTGAACCGAACTGGTCATACACATCGCCGATGGCAACCGGAACCGAACTGGTCATACACATCGCCGATGGCAATAGAACCCCAGTCGAACGAGGCTTCGGCGCTCAGATGGCTGATGCCGTGACCACCGAAATCGTATTCAAAACCGGGTAACGGCCATTCGGTCAACTCAGCACGCGTGGAGACCCTCAGTTCGCGGAAATGCGCCTTGTTGGAGTCGTTGACATAGTGCAGCGACAAGTCCAGATACGAATTGCTCAGATGGTCAATCTTCGCCCATTGGGGACGCGGTTTGGAACGCAGGGTAGCGGCATCTCGCGTCGGAAACAAACCCTCGTGCTCTATACCTCCGCTCACATAGACAGTGTCCCGAGCCCATGCGCGAGTTGAAAAAAGGAAACTGAAAATAGAAAGGACCAAAAGCCCTAACACTCTTCCTGCTATGTTCCTTTTACCTTTCACCTTTCACCTTTCACCTTAAATACTTTCGTATCTCGTCCTCGTCTCCGTCGGTGTAACCGGCATGGGAATAGACGATCTTTCCTTTGCTGTCAATGACGATGAGGTGGGGTACGTTCTGCACGTTCAGTGCACGTTTGAGAGCACCGTTGGGGTCGAGTAGAACATGAAAATCCCATCCGTTGCCGTCCGCCATCGGTTTCACTTTCTGTGTGTCCTGCCCTTGGTCGATGGAGACGATATACATCTCCACGCCGGTCTCTTCCTGCCATTCGGGGTAAAGGTCATCTATCGCTTTCAGTTCGCGAACGCAAGGCTTGCACCATGTAGCGAAGAAAGAGATGATCACCGGCTTGCCGCTCTGTGCCAGAGAAGCGATGGCTACGTTGTTTCCATCCACGTCCCGCAGCGTCACTTCCGGCAATGCTGCAAAACCATATAGCCCGAATAGAGCTGTTAACAACAGACTGCATACGATTCGTTTCATACTATTCAATTTAAATCGGCTACAAAATTACACTTTTTTTTGCATATATGCAAATGTTAAGGCATTTTTGTTGCTTTTTTGTACAAATTTTGCATGTAATGAGCATGTTTATAGCAGTCATTCCCGTTCGCATGTCGTTCTTATCTCACTATGTTCGAACGATTATTACGCATCCTGTACGTGCCCGTAAGATGCCTGTTCCGTTCCGCCTCCGTTCCAGTACCGTTAATGAATAAGGAATGAATAAGTAATATATAAAGAATAACTAAAGATTTAATTTATCTGTATTATATACATAGTATATAATACTATACAGAGATAAGTTAATAAAAAAATGATGTGAGAAATGTGAGAATTCTCAGATTTCTCACTTTTCTCAGTGCAAATTTTTATACAATCGGCAAAATCGGAAGAAGATATTTTTTATTTGTTTGTCCAAAATTACCAAAAATGATTCAAAAATTATTAAACGGCGAATGATGCGAATTAAGCGAATTTTTCTATTTTCGGACTCGAGGTATTGGAATTTTACGGTCACGTTCACGAAATGCCCGCGAAAGTGGCGCTTAAAGGTACGAAAAATCTTCAATTGCATAACAAGCGGGCAACTCATTGAGCACCCGCTTGTTTGATTTGTACAATGTACTTTGTTCCTTTGTACTTTACTTGACCTCTTGACCTTGGAGGGTATAGGTTTTGTTGCCACGGAGGATGAAGATTTGACCGTTACGGAGAATTTTGGTGATGGGGTGCTCTACTTTTACGTCATTAATACCTTGTGAAGATTTGCGCTCTAACAGAAGAACATCTCCGTGATTGATCTCATAAATGGAGTTATATCGCAGAATATTTCCCTTTACAGATACATAGTCACCTACTTTTATCTGTTCTGGGACATTGCACCAATAACTTTGGAAAACCCTCCCTCCGTTTTCTGTATCTGCCATCCAAAAGATTTGTTGACCTCTCGAAACAACCCCATCTGTTTCAGTCACATATCCTGTGATATTATATGTTTCTGTCGTAGGAGTATTATTATTTAGACCAGAGGCAATTTGACGCGCTTGTGCGCAGGAAACGTCTTGAATATTTAGGTTGGCTGTTTCTTCTATTTCTCCGGACAATTCATAATAGCCTAATCCGTTCATTCCAAAAGGTTTAACTCTAATGTATAATATATTTGGACCATCAAGGGATATTGTCTTATCACTCTTATAGTATTCAGAATATGAATTTCCACCAATAGAATAGGCATATTGTGCATCAGCATTTTCGTAATACATGCCACCTCGGTTGTATTTGTCATATAATCTAGTGTAGACTTTATACTTATTCGATTTAGGAAAAACTAATTTGTAATAATCAATATCAGCATCTTCATGGAGACACATGAATGAAGCTTCAAAATCTGATGTTTCAGGATCTAGATCCCATAGTAAATTAGATGCTTCAAATTGGGTGTTGTTTGGTTCAAGAATATCTACTGTTTGAGCTGGTGCTTTTACAATAAAACTGATAGGATTTGGATACGTATTAGAACATTCCATGTACGACCATGTGTTTTGGTTGGATTTTTGAACCTTGAGAATTAAACTGTATGTACCCGGATCAATATCAAGGAAACCATAAAATTGGAGGTTGCGTGTTGAGTTGGCAGGAAGACCACTCGAAGTATAATCAATGTCTTCAATCAATTCAGCGAGTGTACCATCTAAATTGTACAAGCCAAGTCTTATCTTTCCATAGAATTTTGAGCTAGAGTTGTTTTTGACATCTACATTTATACGCATTCTATTGCCAGAAGTAAAAGAACCACCAAATTGTTGATCATACAAATAGTAATCAGAAACCCTCTGCAAATTCCCTGCGGATTTTACTGTAAAAGCGATATTGTTATATTCGGTATAGATAATACCCTCATCTGTTTTAACCAATTTGCTTTGAGTCTCATCATCATCTTGGTAATACATGTATGCTCGGTACTTACCAGGCATGAGAGGCATACCTCCTGTGAATGTATAAGTTTTTTGTACCGTATTTTGACCAGCATTTAATGAGAAATGATACGACTCATTCGACCATGCAACAAACTCACCTCTGTCCGTAAAAGCGCCCACTTTTAGATAGCCATCAAAAGTGCCCGTGCCGTTATTCTCTACTTTTGCAGTGAAGAAAATCGTGTTTCCAAAATAATAGGCGTTTGGCTCTGATGAAGTTGAACCGCTAGTGTTGGTGGCTGTAAGATCGGTATTCATATATAGGTCATAGTTCTTAGCAGAACTGGAACCATCTTTGGGTTTGATGCCTACTATAGCACACTGATCTTGTGCAAATTCATGACATCCAGATGTACCGGCAGTTATCGCGTAAAAGCCATTAGAAGAGCCGCCCCAGCCCCAATTGAAATGGAATTTATTACTGCTATCGTATCCATCGCAGATAAAGCAATGTCCACCTTGTGAAGACACGCCTCTGTAGAGCATAGGTCTGCGATTGTCTAACTCGGTTTTTAGTAGACTAATCCAAGCAGATGAAGACATAGAAGAACTTTGCTTACCCTCAAGAGTTGAGGCATACCCAAAGTAAGTTTTTAGCGCAGTTTCTGCACTAGCTCGCCCGCCGCCCCAATCCAAGGTGTTTGCGCCACTACTTCCATAGCCGTCGGAATTGTAGTTCATTGAAACAGCCACACCACAATGATACATTAGCGTTGCGATAGCATTGTTCTGTGTCGAAGAAGTTGATGAGGATAATTTGTTGGGCATATTATCCCAATTATAAGCTGTGCTTCCAAAATCGGCAGATAAGGTGCCATATTGTTCGGATCTATAACTTTTGCTTCCATAGCCCTTGCTCGGGTATTCCCAGTATTTCATGACCTGCGCCATCGCGGTAGCCACACATCCCGTAGTAGGGTGACCGCCGAGATTAGATAAAGATGCGTCAATAGGGCATTTATTATTGTAGCGTGGATATTGATTCCATGAAGTCACGATCAGCGCATTGACTACAGCGGTAGCATTTAGAGACTGCGGAGAACGGCTATAAGTATCCCATAATTTGGCTATAGTGTCTGTGGGTTGGTCATTGTTATTTACAGCGAGTTGTATTTCTTCTGCATAGGCATTGAGCAATTCCTCTAATTGGATGGGAAGATTATTCGGATCAATGTTTCCTTCTGTAGAATAACCCAAGATAGGAGTAGCGCAATTGTCACCAGCTACGATAACAAAGCCACCATCTTCATTATTGAATATATAATAAGGAGCGTGAGAATCGCCGTTGCTCGTGCAAACTTTTTTCATGCCGTTTTGTTGCGGTGAAATAAAGTTAGCTTTTTTCTTCTGAACACGATTTACTTGAATCGACTTGTTGAAAAAGTTCTCACCTATCGAACGAGCCTGATTCCTTGAAACAGGAGCAGCAAATGTAATTGCTGGAAGCAACAATAAGAAGAGTGATATTTTTTTCATGATACAATATTAATTAAATTTGAAGTTATACGTAATAGTTCCTATTTGGTCATGCTCTCCTTCCGTGAATTTGGCTTTACGCGCGGCATCGAGAGCAAGTTGTATTGTTTGCTTATCATTTACAGTACCCCCTTTGTGAGAGACTGCAACAACATCACCGGCTGCATTTACACGAATTTCTACAATAACACTACCTTCTTGGTTAAAGGAGTTAACCGGTTTGGGAAGAGTTCCCCTAATACCTCGTCCCATAAGTGCCCATGAATTACCCATAACTAAATCGGATCTACTAATATGCTTGCCTTTATGCTCGACACTATTTTCGTTGCCAGAATTATCGAAAAGCGCCCCTAGCTGATTCGCCTTAGCGATGGCTTCTGCATGTTTGGCATGTTCGGCATTTTCTAATTCCAGGTCATGTGGGTAATTGTATAATACGACTTTACCATTGGCATATATAATAGAATTTATTTCATCTGTACGTAGAATAAAAATAGGTCCACCAAGGTTATCTAACTCCTTGTATCGGATTTCAGATGATGTTACTTCCAAAATCTTTGCATCAATCTTCTGTGCCTTATTAGTCACAATAATGTCTTGTGCAAAACAGCAAATAGTTTTTACCAAAGTAGCAAGAGTAAATAACTTTCTCATATTCATACAATTTATTTAAAATTTTCTAATTCGGTGCAAAAGTACAGTTAATTAATAAAATGAGCAAATATTTTGATGCGATAAATGCGATATCGCAACAATCGCAAAATTAACTCAGTATTTGTTTTAAGTCGGCAGTATAACGTGTATCACCTCTTTTGTTCAGAGCTCGTTTGTACGCCTCGTTAAAATGCGCCATGTCTGCATCCCTCATGTCAGTTACGCTTTCCACCCATAGGCGAAGATGATTATAATCGCCTCCATCCTCTAAATGTCCCAATGCTTTTAGTGTAGCCAAAAATGTTGCGACCTCAGCTCTGTTCATTTTATTAGTTCCATCGCTTGGTGTGGCTACGCGTCTTAAGAGTTGAAGGATTTTTTGCTCTTGTTTCGGTGTGACATTTGATAGAAGGGATGGTAATTGTTTTTGTTCATACAAAAACCGAACTAACCAAAGAACAAGTACAATAATCCAGCAAAACAAACCTCCAGTAAGACTGCCGGCTACTGTTACGCGATATATCTGCATAAGAATGGATGGCCATTCAAATTCATGTAGACTAAACCCTAAAAGATTCTCCATAAAGAGAGACAACAGTTTATCCAACAGCAATACCGCAAAAATAATGGTCAACGCGATTGCTGACTTCTTGAAGAAACCATATAGTTTGTTTAGTGCGAACATCTTCTGTCTATATTCTCATAAATTCATTAACCCCATCATCTTCAACATGTTCCAATTGTGTTACTCCTTTTCCACTTTCATCATCCCAAGTCAATGTTACTTTAATAGCATGTTGGTAGTTACCTGTTAAAGGTATTTCTGCTTTTTCAGTCACCTCAAGTTTGTTAATTCGATATTGTGTTGAACCGTCTTGAAATGATAGAGGCTCTTTGCTTTCTATGTTAATCACAATATTCTTTGCTGTGCTTTTTCCCGTGTTTTGGAGACATAAAATATGGCGAACGAACAGCCATTTATATTGCACATCAAAACGAGCCCGTTGGCTTTCCACGGCTTCACGCTTTAACTTTTCTTTTTCAAGGGCTTTAATCTCTTTATCATGTTTGAAATACACCCAAAGAGAGAAACCAAAAATTAAAATTGCTATCCAATCCGACCAGTTCATCTTTTATTGTAGTTCATATATTATTTATCTTGCAATATAAAAAAGCGGGCTTCAATGTTACTTGTCCCGCATATCCTTGGCTCTGGAATTGCCTTTAATGTAGTAGGTCAAGCAACTCAGAAGCCACGCCGTATATAGATACAACATACTCTATGGTATGTGTACAAATATACAAGCAGCCGTCTATTGTTGCATTGCCTTGACTACATTTGTTCGAATTTTCCAGATTCAGGATATGCCAAGTACAAAGCGTAATAAAACGCTGTTTAGTATTTCAATATGTACTCACTTTTTTACGCTGCTGAGCTCAGCGAAATCACGATACGATTATTCTTCCGCACGCAATTTGCGTGCAAAGGTACAACTTTTTTCTGATATATGCAAATAAATCTCTCTTTTTTTCAACATCCACAAAAAAAATCTGCACTTAGGAGCACAATTTTTGACAAAAACCTAACAAAAACATAATAAAAAAATGCACGCGCGCTTGCATATATGAAAAATTTTTACTACCTTTGCAGCAAAATTATAACTCCTATGGAAGATACTATCAAAAACGCACCTCAATCGGGCATTGAGATTTATGTAGCACCGGACAACAGCATCCAACTGCAAGTAAAGTTGGAGCAGGAAACAGTGTGGATCACACAGGACCAAATGACATTGCTATTTCAACGTAACAAGTCCACTATTTCCCGCCACTTAAAGAATATTTTTGAAAGTGGAGAATTGGATGAAAATTCAGTAGTTGCATTTTTTGCAACAACTGCTTCAGATGGTAAAATATACAATGTTCAATACTATAATTTAGATGCTATAATCTCTGTAGGCTACCGCGTAAATTCTAAGCGCGGTATCCAATTCCGTCAGTGGGCGAACAAGGTAATCAAAGAGTATCTTGTAAAAGGCTATGCAATTCGCACAAATCTGCAACTCAAGCAATATGAGGAACTTAAGCAATTGGTCGGTGTACTACAACACACCATGCAAACAGAGGCATTAACCACCAGCGAGGCACGGGATCTGGTTAATGTAGTTACTGATTACACGTACGCGCTTGATACATTAGATAATTACGACTATCAGCGTTTGGCTATAAGCGACACGGAAGGAACGGAGCGTTTCCATGCTACATACGAGAACGCCATGGAGGCTATTCATTCGCTTAAGGAGAAATTTGGTGAGAGTTGGCTATTCGGTAACGAGAAAGATGATTCTTTCAAAAGCAGTATAGGTCAGATTTATCAGACTTTCGGCGGTCAGGAACTCTATCCGAGTGTTGAAGAGAAAGCTGCGATGTTGCTCTATCTGGTTACAAAAAACCACTCCTTTTCAGATGGCAACAAACGTATAGCCGCTACTTTATTCTTGTGGTTTATGGATCGTAATGGTATTCTCTATACGCCGGAAGGACACAAACGTATCGCAGACAATACGCTTGTAGCACTCACATTGATGATTGCAGAGAGCCGTACCGAAGAGAAAGATGTTATGGTCAAAGTAGTAGTTAACTTGATTAACAAGAAAAACTAATGGAGCATCTCAAACAAATAGTTACCCGACAAATCGGACGAACTTTGGAATCACCTGCTGATTATGAATACCTGAGCGAGCAGATCCAAAAGACGACCGGAGAGTATTTGAGTCCGACGACCTTGAAACGCGTATTCGGGCACCGGACAAGAAGCACAATTAGAGATACTGCAACATGAGAATGCTCTATTACGCAATAGAGTCGATTCTATTGCCATTGAATATGATGCCTATAAGCAGCACGCAGCGTTAGAAAGAGAGCAAATCCAGAAAGAGAATGAGTCCAAGTTGCGCACAATGCAATTTGAATTAGAGCGAGAACATAATGCCAATATACATTTACATCAAAGTATCAACCCTCTCAACAACACACCAAGTAGTTATCACACTGCAGAGGATCAAAGATATTGAATTGTTCAACATATAAATTTGTCACATGAAACGCAGACTTGTTTTTATATTCACCCTCATAAGCTTAGTAACCATGGCACAAACCCAGTTATTCCGCGGAAAATCGTCGTATAGCGGCGACATCCTCTTCACTTTTGACGGCCAGAAAATCTACAAAGGCCGCTCCACTTATTCCAGTGACATCCTCTATACCTGGGATGGCAAATACATCTATAAAGGCCGCTCCAACTACTCCGGCGACATCCTTTACACATGGGATGGCAAGTATCTCTACAACGGCAAATCCACGTATTCCGGAGATATCGTTCTTACGTTTGACGGCACGTATATCTACCGCGGCAAATCCACGTACTCCGGAGACATCCTTTATACCGTTGAAAACGGCTATTTATACCGTGGCAAATCCACTTATTCCGGCGATATCCTCTATTCTATTAACGGGCTGCTTCCTCTTCCCGTTCTGGTCATGATGATCCTGTAATTGGATTTTTAGCCCATGTTATTCCAACACTGGCGCACTATGGTTTTAAGTATTTACTTTCCCTGATATATGCAAATAAATCTCTCCTTTTTTCAACATCCACAAAAAAATCTGCACTTGGGATGCAGATTTAATGAATTTATGTTACTTCAAATATGTGCGACGCGTCACATATATTGTGATTATCTTATGCCATAGGCTGTTTTGTCTTAATTTTTTAGTCGAAGTCTGTATAATTGTCTGAGAAATAGGTGCTTATTTCTTTGATTAAGTCGGGGAAAGTATAAGGATAGTGAGGAAGCATTATGCTAAATAACCATATACAGGTATACGATATTGCTTCAACTCCTCGCTCTGTACGCGTCGAAACTCATACAAACGATTGCCTTTTTTGGTTTTTGGCTCCTTTGAATTATTACTTAATAACGTTCCCATAATAAGTTAATTTTTACTTTTCGGCTGCAAAGGTACAACTTTTTTCTGATATATGCAAATTTATTTGCACTTTTTATGACGAGCTTTGGGCTAAAAACACTATTATTCTCAAAAAAAATCGTTTTTTTCTTGCATATATGCGGAAAAAGCAGTACCTTTGCAGCCGCAAAGGTTTGAAACACACACAAACATTAACTAATACTTTAAAAAACACAATTCTATGGATTTAACAATTCTGATGTATGTCGTATTGGCGGCATCGGTCTTGGCACTCGGTTTTGCGTACTATTTCTACCGCAACATGTTGGGGAAAGATGAAGGCACCGAGCTGATGAAGACCATCGCTTCGCACGTTCGTAAGGGTGCGATGGCGTATCTCAAACAACAGTACAAAGTGGTGACAATCGTCTTTGTAGTGCTGGCAGTAGTTTTTGCCATAATGGCTTATTTCAACCTACAGAACGGTATCGTCTGGTTTGCGTTCCTGACCGGTGGTTTCTTCTCCGGTTTGGCAGGTTTCTTTGGCATGAAGACGGCGACGTATGCTTCTGCTCGTACAGCCAATGCTGCTCGTCAGAGTCTGAATGCCGGTCTGCAAGTGGCTTTCCGTTCGGGTGCTGTGATGGGTCTGACGGTTGTCGGTTTGGCGTTGCTGGACATCGCAGGCTGGTTCTTGGTACTGCAGAAGACAGGTCTCCTCGCGTGGGTAGGCGCGGACGCAGACCTTATTACTATCACGACGACCATGCTGACGTTCGGTATGGGTGCTTCGACGCAGGCGCTGTTTGCCCGTGTGGGCGGAGGTATATACACCAAGGCTGCGGATGTAGGCGCTGACCTCGTGGGTAAGACTGAGTACAACATCCCTGAGGATGATCCGCGTAACCCCGCTACCATCGCTGACAATGTGGGCGATAACGTAGGTGACGTAGCCGGTATGGGAGCCGATTTGTATGAGAGTTACGCCGGTTCGATCTTGGCTACGATGGCTCTGGGCGCTTCGGCGTTCGCTTCTTCGGCAGTAGAAGGAATGCAACTCAAAGCGGTGTTGGCACCGTCGATGATAGCCGCTTGCGGTGTACTGCTCAGTATCATAGGTATCTATCTGGTGAAGACCAAAGAGGGCGCAGGGATGAAGGAGCTTCTCCATGCGCTGTCTATCGGTACGAACACGGCTGCTGTGCTTATCGCTGCTGTGACGTTTGGTATCTTCGCTTGGCTCTTTGGCACAGAGACTGCCCAATGGTGGCAGGTGAGCCTCTCCGTAGTGGTAGGTCTGGTAGCCGGTATCATCATCGGACAGTCCACGGAATACTACACCTCGCAATCCTATCTGCCGACCCAGAAAGTGAGCGAGAGTAGCCAGACAGGTCCTGCGACCGTGATCATCAGCGGTCTGGGTTTGGGTATGCTCTCGACGGCTATTCCGGTGATCACAGTAGGCGTAGCGATCATCTTAGCGTACCTCTGTGCGAACGGTTTCCATGTGGAGTTCAGTGCCGCTAACCTGAGTATGGGTCTGTACGGCATCGGTATAGCAGCAGTGGGTATGCTTTCGACTTTAGGCATCACCTTGGCGACCGATGCGTATGGTCCGATTGCGGATAACGCAGGCGGTAACGCGGAGATGTCGGGTCTGCCTGCTGAGGTTCGTCAGCGTACAGACGCACTCGATGCTTTAGGCAACACGACAGCTGCTACCGGCAAGGGTTTTGCTATCGGTTCGGCGGCTCTGACGGCGTTGGCGCTCTTGGCTTCGTATGTAGAGGAGATCAAGATAGCGCTCATCCGTACCGGCGAAGCATTGCCGAACGGAGTAGAGGCAGCGAAAGCAACACTTGTGGATTTCATGGACGCCTATAATGTGAATCTGATGAACCCCGTGGTGTTGGTAGGTATCTTCATCGGCTCGATGATGGCGTTCCTGTTCTGCGGTCTGACGATGAATGCCGTAGGACGCGCTGCACAACACATGGTGGAGGAGGTTCGCCGTCAGTTCCGGACGATCAAGGGCATCCTCGAAGGCAAGGCTGATCCGGACTACGCTCGTTGTGTAGCTATCTCCACCAAGGGTGCGCAGCATGAGATGTTACTGCCGTCTATCTTGGCGATCATCGTACCGATCATCACCGGTCTGATACTCGGCGTAGCAGGTGTCTTGGGTCTGCTCATCGGCGGTCTGGCAACCGGCTTTGTACTGGCAGTCTTCATGGCAAATGCCGGCGGCGCATGGGATAACGCCAAGAAATACGTGGAGGAAGGTCATTTCGGAGGCAAGGGTAGTGACTGCCATAAGGCAACCGTCGTAGGCGACACCGTAGGTGATCCGTTCAAAGACACGTCGGGACCGAGTCTCAATATCCTCATCAAACTGATGTCCATGGTGTCCATCGTGATGGCAGGTTTGACGGTGACGTATCACCTGCTGTAAATTAAAAATTAAAAATGAAAAGCGGAGCCCGAAAGCTCCGCTTTTTGGTGGATGATGTACTCTTTATTTACGGAATTTGCCGGTGATGAAATTCCATACACGGTACACGAGTTTGGTGTAGAACGTGAACTCACGAGTAGCGTTCTCTACTTGCGTCTCAATCCGCATACGGCGCAGATCCACTTGATAATCCGCCTCAATGGTCTTTTTCTCTAACTCTTCCTCCGTCTTGATCTCAGCCGTCAACAGGCGGATGAAAGGATGAATGAAGAGCTGCTTGCGGCAGGAGATAGTGATCACAATGAGCAGGAAATAGAGCGCTCCCATGATGAGTGCCGCTGCCCAGATAGGCATATGGTTCGAGAGCGCATGGATGATAGCCACAGCTCCGAAAGAGAGTATAGCGAAGACCAGCAGCACGAGACTCAGGATCAGCAGGAACAGTCCCAACAAACGGCTGATGATGGAGACCATACGCAGCTTACCTGCCTTTGAGAGGGCAGAACCATACTCGGTAAGCTCGGTTTTGAATTGGTCGAAGGAATCGTTTTGCATGTCAAGCCTCCTTTTTCGCCGGTTCAGCTTTTTCGGCAGTCACTTCTGCCCATTTGTCTTTTACTTGCTCGCAGTAATCCTGTGCGCGTTCTGCTGCCTCGTTAGCGAGGTCTGCAATCTGGCTGCGTACTTCTTTTCCTTTCTCCGTAGTGAAAAGCAAAGCGGCTGCAGCGCCTACGAGTGCTCCGCCGATAAACAGAGCGGCGTCTTTGAAAAAGTTGTTCATAACAATGTGTTTTTGGTTTACGGCTGCAAAGATACAATAAAAAAATGACATATGCAAGTCCACATGCCATTTTTTTCCACTTTATTGTACTTTTTTTCGCTTCGGATTAGCCGGAAACCATCCTTTCTCCACTCTTTTTTTCTGTTGGAAGAGTTCGAGTATCGACCAGAAGCAAGAGAACGCGAACGCACCCAGTAGGGTAGAAACGATCGTGTCGGCGACCAGCAAAGAGGCGGCTAACGTACCGGCTCCTACGAGTGCAAAAGCAGGCCAGCAGCCTGTACCAAACCAATACTCCGCCTTGATGACAATAGGATGAAAAAATCCTATCATCAGGAACACAGAAGCTCCAATGATGATTCCTGTAAAATTCATTTTCTTACCTCCTTTTTAGTGATGTTGCAGGCTGCTATCACGAGGTTAGCAGCATGGAATAATACGTTTGTTTTCATTGTTATATATTTTAGTGAAAAGCGCGTAAAGGTACGTAAAGTTTCTTAAAGAAAGCTTAAGATTTTCTTAATATTTCTTAGGTGCCGATAGCGAGGCAGACCAGACCGGCAAGAATACCGCACATGGCGAGGAGCTTCTTCCACGGGTCAGGCTCTTTGAGGAAAATCAGTCCGTACGCAAAGCCGATGACCGTACCACCTCTGCGGATCGTGGAGACCACGGCTATCATCGAATCCGGATCTTGCAGCGCTAACATATACACATTATCGGAGATGACCAAGAAAACAGAGATGAGGACTATTGGGACGATGGTCGATGGTCGTAGGTCGATGGTCTTTCGTCCTTTAGCGTAGCGGTCTATTGTCCAAACGATAAGCATCATAATCGCCTGATAGAAGGTGTAATAGACCTGTACGGCATTGTGATGGAACTGCCGCATCATGTATTTGTCGTACAGACCGGAAGCAGCGCCGATGAGAATAGCCAACGCCAAGGCGATGTAGTACCGCTTGTCCTGTTTGTTCTTGCTGAGTTTGTTTCTCCTATGTTGCCCGATAGAGAACGCAAAAATACTGCCGATAGCGAGTATGAAGCCGACCCATTGCCAGCCGTTAAGCCTTTCGCCAAAGATCAGTAGAGCGCCAATGAGCGTCCACATCGGTCGGGTCGCCTGCCAAGGACTCACGACCGAAATAGGCAGATGTTTGAGTGCCAGATACGCGCATATCCAAGAACTAAGCACAATGCCTGATTTGACGATCGTCAGCAGATGACCACGCAGGTCTAACTGCGGGACATAGTAAAAACTATCCGCAGCTATCTCCGGAGCCAAACGCGAGAGAAGCAAAGGAAAAGCAAGTATTGCGGAAGAAATCACAATACTTGCTGTCAAGACATCCACGACAGAGTTGTCACGCAGCGCTATTTTCTTGCTGATGTCGTAAAACCCCAGACAGAGCGAAGAAACAAAGGCTAAAAGAACCCAAGTCATTGGTTATTTGTCATTTGTACAAGAAACGCTTGATGGATTTCTTGGGCGTTTTCTCAAACGGCTTGTCCTGTACCTCGATATTCGAGACCTTGCTGTAGGACGGAATCAGATGATTCAGTTTCTCGAGGTTCGCTTTCATAATCGCTTGGATCTCGTCTAAGGTCATACGTTTCGTGAGCGTCTCATCGGGGAACACCAACGCAATCAGTTTACCTTCGCGCTCTACAATGAGCGATTCGCCTACTGCCTCTTGGTTATTGAGTTTGTCCTCTATCTCCTCGGGGTAGATATTCTGTCCCGAAGCACCAAGGAACATGGTCTTGCAACGTCCTTTGATGTAGATATTCTTCTTTTTATCCAGACGTCCGAGGTCACCGGTACGCATCCATCCGTCTTCGGTGAAGACAGCTTTGGTAGCTTCTGGGTTCTTGTAATAACCCATCATGACGTTCTCGCCTTTGACGAGGATCTCACCGATACCGGCTTCGTTGGGGTTGTCAATCTTCACCTCCATATTCATCACCGGTGCACCGCCTGAACGAGCCTTGAAGTACTTAGGCGGGTTACCTCCGATGAGCGGCGCACACTCGGTCATTCCGTAGCCGATAGACAGCGGGAAATGGATGTCCATCAGACATTTCTCCACAATAGGGTTGATGGCTGCACCGCCGCAGATGAAGTACCGTAACTTACCGCCGAAAGCATTCCTCAGTCCGCTCTTCACGCGGCTCTTGAGGATAGCTCCGATAATAGGAGTATGCCAGAACATACGGATGACCCATTTGCTGAGCATCGGGTCGAGGTTCTTCTTGTATATCTTCTCGATGACCAACGGCACCGTCACTACCAAGTACGGCTGTACGTCCTTGAGTGCTTTAAGCAGGATAGAGGGCGTCGGGCTTTTGGTCAGGAAATAGATATGCGTTCCGCTGCAAAGCGGGTAGAGCAGTTCGCATACCTGACCGAACATATGCGCCAGAGGGAGCATGGACACCAGACGCTGACCCGGATCAACGGGCAGGATTTTCATACCTATCTCGATATTGTTACTAATAGCCCGTCCGTTGAGCATGACGCCTTTAGGCGAACCGGTAGAGCCGCTGGTATAGTTGATGAGCGCAAGAGCGTCCGGATCAGCCGAGAAATGTACATTCTCAGGCTCTACACCATGCGGATACTTAGTCTTGAAGGCAGCCTCCAACTCTTCTGTGGAAGGCACTTGTGTTTTCTCGTTATGATAGAGTATTTCCCAGTCTTCCAGCGAGATAGCCGCTTTGAGTCGGGCAGGCATTGTCTGTTTCTGTAGCTCTTTCCATACATAGGGACCGACGAACAGCATCTCGGAATCCGAGTGATCCAACAGATGAGCGATGTCCTCTGCCGTGAAATCCTGCAAGATGGAGACGACAACCCCCTCGTAGGCAGCTACTGCAAGATAGGCAACTGCCCAGTTGGCGCAGTTACGTCCTGCCAAGGCGATTTTATCGCCGCGTTTGATACCCAGCTGCTCGAAGAGCGTATGTAAACGCAACATCTCTACAGCCAAACCGCCGAAGGAATACTCGTGATCCTCTCCGTAGTCCGTCAACGCAGGGTCGCTCCATTGGTGCGACATCACGTTCGTCAGATAATGTAAGTAATGATTCTGCATAATGTTCAATGCCTCTTGCCTGTATTATTTGTACAGGTAACGTTTAATAGAACGTTTCGGGGTTTTCTCGAATTCCGAAGCCACTAACTCGATGGAGCTGATCTGGCTGTATTGCGGCAGGTCTTTGTTCACCGCAACACGGTTCTCCTCCATCTGCTGGGTCAGACTCTTGGTACCCAGTAGTTTCTTGCCGTCCGGCGTGGTGTCCGGATAAACGAGTGCTACTAATTTATGGTCACGATCCACTACGATCGATTCTGCAACGCAGGGCTGCGAGTTGAGTTTGTCTTCCAACTCCTCCGGATAGATATTCTGTCCGCTCGGACCGAGGATCATGTTCTTCGAACGGCCGTGGATGTAGATGTTTCCGTCTTTATCGAGGATACCGAGGTCGCCGGTACGCATCCATCCGTCTTCGGTGAAAGCGGCTTTGGTAGCTTCCTCGTTCTTATAGTAACCCTTCATCACGTTGATGCCGCTTACTTGGATCTCACCGTCTTTCTTGTACGGATCTTCGCTGTCGATGCGCACATGGCATTGCGGGATCTCTTTACCGCAGCTGTGGAACGCATAGCGATACCAATCTTCGTAGCTGATAAGCGGTGCGCACTCGGTCATTCCGTAACCTACGCAGTACTGGAACTTGATATCATGCAGTACTTGCTCTACTTCGCCGTTGAGGGCAGCACCACCGATGATCAGATAACGGAGTTGACCACCAAAGGTCTTGTCGAGACCCTCTTTGACTTTGCCACGGATGATGCGGTTGATGATCGGAGTCTTCCAGAGCACCTTCATCATCGGAGAACTGATCTTAGGCAGCACCCCTTTCTTCACGATCTTCTCGATAACCAAAGGCACGGTCAGGATCATGAACGGTTTGACCTGTGCAAACGCTTTCATCAGCACGGTCGGCGTAGGAGCCTGTGTCAAGAAATAGGTCTCTGCTCCCTCGCATACCTGATACAGGAACTCGAACATCAGTCCGAACATATGCGCGATAGGCAGCATCGAGAGTACGGTATCTCCCGGCTGATGAGGAATACGATGCGAAGCAAAATCCACGTTTCCGCTCAGGTTCAGATGAGTCAGCATCACGCCTTTCGGGTTGCCGGTCGAACCGGAGGTGTAGTTGAGGACTGCCAAGTCATCGAAGTTATCGGTCGGATAGTGTACATCGTCTATCGTCACGCCGTTAGGGAATGCTTTTTGGTAAGCAGCTTCTGCTCCCTCAAAGGCTTTGCGTGTCTTCTCCTCTGCGTCCACGATCGTCATGTCGTCCATGAAGATTGTCGCTTTCAGTCCCTTCATTTGTTTGGTGTCAATCTTTTTCTTCACGTTCGGACCTACATACAGAAGCACTGCTTCCGAGTGATCTACGAGCGAGTAGATACCATCGGCTGTGAAATCCGGCAGGATGCTCACTACTACTGCTTTGTAACTCTCTGCCGCCAAGAACAGAAGTCCCCAGTTAGCGCAGTTACGACCACAGAGAGCGATCTTATCACCCTCTTTGATTCCCATTTCACTCCATGTGACATGCAGTTTTTCGATAGCTGCTGCCAGCTCTGCGTAGGTGTAGGAGTTGACGCCGTCAAGATCCTTCAATGCGAGACAGTTCCAACGGGAACGCATCGTCTCTTGCAAATAGGATAAATAATGTTTTGTTGCCATTTTATTTTGTTTTTATATCGTTGCTATTTCGCTTTTTCCTAAGCGACTGCAAAGATACTATTTTATTTTCGAATAACCGTTCGAAAAGTGATTTTTTATTCAGATTTTCAGCAAATGGTACAATTCTGAATATGTTTTCTCCAATAATGAAAAATCCATCTGTGTTTGTGCCATACCATTATCGTAGGTGTTTTTGACGTGCGTGAACATGAGTGCTACTTGTTCGCGGTCGATGTCCCGACGGATGATGCCAGCTCGCTGGTCGTTGTAGAGCACTTTGCGCCAAAGTTCCAGTTCCTTGAGTGCCAAACGTTGGGCTTTGCGGTGCAGGGCAGGGAACTTGATATAGGCGGTGAACATCAGATTGTTGACATTACTGGTGTTGATGGACTTCACATCAAAACTCATCAAGGTCTCTCTCAGCCCGTTCAGGTACGTCATCAAGGCTTCAATCATCTGCGCCACCCCTGCGTCTTCCGGTACTCCTGCCAAAACGTGCTGTTTAGGCTCCAAGAAGTATTTCTCCATACAGATGGTGAACAGCTCGTCCTGATCCTTGAAATAGTAGTACAGCGTACCGCGACCGATGTCCAACGCAAACTGCAGATCCGTGATGCTCACGTTCTGATAGCCTTTGAGCGCATAGAGCTCCATCGCCTTGCGGATAATATATTCTCGCCTGTCTTTCAATGTTGTGCTTCGTAGCGGTCCAATGCTTCGTTCATGATCCGTTTGCCGTCGGCTATGATCTGTTCCGCTCTGTCAAAATCGAAGGTGTTGTAGGCATATTGGCGCATGACGGCGTGTACGTCCGGAGGAGTCAGACGAAGAGCCATGAGGGTGTTTTGCTGAATCTGCATGTCGCTCATTCGGTCTAACATACCATAGAAACCGATTTTGCGTTGCAGGTTATTGGCTCTGTCGGCACGTATCTTGTCCACTTTCTTGCCCAACTGCCGAATCTGCTCTTCCAGTTTCTGGGAAACAGAGATACCTCGCGAGGTCAGTTCCTCCAACTTACCCTCTACGTTAAGAGGCTCGGGTTTGGGTTGGAGCACCATACTGTCCTTACCGCTGATATCCATCGCTACGAGAATGTCGCCCTCCGTACGATCCACCACATGTAAGGGCAGCGGATTCAATATACCGCCGTCGATGAGCAGCCGTTGACCCATTTGTACGGGTTCAAAGAAAAGCGGAATGGAGATCGACGCACGTACGGCTTCAAACAGACTTCCTTTGCGGAAGACCACCTCGTCGGTGTTGATCATATCGGACGCCACGATGGCGCACGGTATATTGAGGTTCTCCATAGGCCTGTCCGGCACTACTTTCTGCAACTCCTCTATGATCCGTTTGCCTTTGACAATTGAGTTGGGGCTTAGCAGATTAAAGTCCACCATGCGCCAGATGAGCTGCATGTCCACCTTGAGAAACCATTCCTTGGCTTCTTTGAGCTGTCCTGCCGCGTACATGCCTGCGATGATCGAACCCATAGAGCAACCGGCTACGCTGGTGATCGTATAGCCGCGTTCTTCCAAGGCTTCTATCGCTCCGATATGCGCTAACCCACGCGCACCTCCGGAACCGAGGACAAGTGCTACGCGTTTATCAGTCATTTGTCGTTGGTCGTTGGTCATTAGACAATTTTTGCCGGTTGAAGTTTCTCTCGGATTTTGATATAGATCGTCTCGCCTTTCTTGGCGTACTCGGTCTTCACGTAACCCATACCGATTCCTACTTTGGTATTAGGCAGCATGATACCCGAGGTGACGTTTCCGATGGTCTCGCCTTCTGCATTGCAAATCTCGTAGCCGTTACGCGGAATAGCGCGCTCCAAGCACTCGAAATGTACTAGTTTGCGTTTCACTCCCTCGGCTTTCTGAGCTTTGAGGAAATCACGGTCAATGAATTCCTTGGCGTCCAGTTTGGTGATCCATCCTAAACCTGCCTCTAAAGGCGAGGTGGTGTCATCGATGTCATGACCGTAGAGGCAATACCATTTCTCCAAACGCAGACTGTCACGTGCTCCAAGACCGATAGGAGCCAAACCGAATGGCTTGCCTACTTCGAAGAGTGCATCCCAGATCTGTTTGCCTTTGTCTGCAGGGAAATAGAGCTCAAATCCTCCTGCTCCGGTATAGCCCGTATTCGAGAGAATAACACCTGGAACCCCAGCGAAACTCCATTCGCGGAATGCATAGTAGTCAATGGACTTGAGGTCTGCATCGGTCAGCAGCTGCAGCAACTCGGTCGCTTTCGGTCCCTGTACTGCCAACTGACCATAACGCTCACTCGCGTTCTCCAATCTGATATCTGAATCCTGAAATCTGAGATCTTTAATGTGGTTCACCCAATTCCAGTCTTTGTCGATGTTTCCGGCATTGACAACCATGAGGTATTTGGTGGTGGAGTACTTGTAGATGATCAGGTCATCCACGATGCCCCCTTTGCCGTTCGGCATACAGGTGTATTGGCATTTTCCGGCAGGAATAACGCTCAGGTCGTTGGTGGTAATATATTGCAGGAAATCCAGTGCTTTCTCGCCTTTGACCCAGAACTCGCCCATGTGGCTTACATCGAACACACCTACGCCCTCACGAACGATCATGTGCTCTTGGTTGATACCCGTCGGGTATTGAATAGGCATGTTGAAGCCTGCAAACTCAGCCATCTTTGCGCCTAACGCAATATGAATGTCTGTAAACGGTGTTGTTTTTAACATATATATACAATTTAACGATTTAACAATTTAACAATCTCAATAATGACACCTTGTGCGGCTTCGAGAGATCTGATAGGCAGATACTCGTACCGGCTGTGGAAGTTCTCACCTCCTGCGAAGATATTCGGGCAAGGCAGACCTTCGAACGACAGTCTTGCGCCGTCTGTTCCGCCTCGAATCGGTTTCACCACAGGCGTCACGCCCACAGCTTTCATCGCCTCTTGGGCAAGGTCGATAATATGCATCACCGGTTCTATTTTCTCGCGCATGTTGTAATACTGATCGCGTATCTCCACTTCCGCAGTTCCTGCGCCGTAGAGCTCATTGATGCGTGCCACAACCGTCTCAATGAACTGCTTGCGTGCCTCAAAACGGGCGCGGTCATGGTCACGAATGATGTAACTGAGTGTGCTCTCTTCCACCGTTCCTTGCATGCCTACCAGATGGTAGAACCCCTCATAGCCTTGCGTATGTGCAGGAGTCTCGTTGGCAGGCAACATAGCCGCTAACTCATTGGCAATCAGCATCGAGTTGCGCATTTTTTTGTATCCATAACCCGGGTGAACATTCAGTCCGTGGATATGAATCTTACAAGCTGCGGCATTGAAATTCTCAAACTCCAACTCCCCTATAGCACCGCCGTCCATGGTGTACGCGAAGTCGGCTCCGAAAGCTGCTACATCAAAATGATCTGCTCCGCAACCTATCTCCTCGTCCGGCGTAAAACCGACACGTATCTTTCCGTGTGGAATCTCCGGATGTGCAATCAGGTACTCCATCGCTGTCACTATCTCGGCTATACCGGCTTTGTCATCGGCTCCGAGAAGGGTCTTGTTATCTGTCACGATCACATCCTGTCCGGCATAACGGGCATCGATGAAATCGCGCTCTTCTGCCTTAACGATCGAGGTCTTCACGTTTTCACCACTCGCATCCGGAGAGGTGTCCATATGCGCAATAAACCCGATGATTGGTCGTTGGTCATTGGTCATTGGTTGTTGGTCATTGGCTTCCAGCGTAGCCATAATATACCCGTTCTCATCGAGAGAAACATCGGTCATACCGATTTGTTTCAGTTCGTCCGCCAGATACCGGGCAAAAACCATCTGTCCGGGTGTCGAAGGTGTCTTTCCTGTGTTCTCATCACTCGTCGTGCAGAAAGACACGTATTTCAAAAAACGATCTACTATATTCATAAATCTCAAATTTCAAATGACGATATTCATTTCGTTTGGTCGGTTTTGGACGAAAGCTAAAATATTGTCCGTCACGTTCTCGCACATCGCTATTCGTCCTTCCCATGTGCCGGTTCCGGTATGCGGACTCAGCACTACGTTCGGCAGCTCCAAAAGTGCCGATGAAACCGCAGGTTCATGTTCGTACACGTCCATCGCAGCTCCGGCTATGATTCCGCTTTTCAGGGCTTCTACCAACGCTTGTTCGTCCACGTGCGCGCCGCGCGCGGTGTTTATAAGGTACGCACTCCGTTTCATCATTCCCAATTCGGGTTTGCCGATGATGTGATGCACTTCCGGCGTATAGGGCAGGTTCAGACTCACGAAATCGCTGTCCTGCAGCAGGCTCTGAAAATCCACATACTCAGCTTGCTCCACCACCATCTGCTGCCAACCCTTCGTACATGGTACATCGTTCCTTCGTACATCTATAGGCTTCCTATTATGATAGATCACCTTCATCCCCGAAGCCAAAGCGCGTCTTGCTAAAGCCTGTCCTATGCGACCCATACCGATGATACCGAGCGTCTTGCCGTACAGCGAATGACTCAGGTTCCGCATCACCCCAAACTCTATCGGATGACATAACTCCTCATTCTGACTTCTGACATCTGAATTCTGACATCTGACATCTGAATTCTGACTTCTCATCGCTCTGTCAAACTCACTCACTCTCCGGGCTACGTCTATCATCAGCGCAAAAGCCAATTCAGCAGTGGGTTCCACTACCGGCTGCGGAGTGTTCGTCACGCGTATTCCTCGCTCGCGGCACGCGTCCAGATCGATGTTATTATACCCGGCACCGAAGTTCGCAATCAGCTGAAGGCGGGGCATCGATACAATCAACTCCCGAGGCACTTTGTAATCGAATGTGCTGACGAGAATCTCTGCCTCTTTCCAAGCCTCATTGATCGAAGCGGGCACTCCATCATTGGGCGAAGCGCTCAATAATTCAAAGCCTTGCTCCTCAAGGCGTCTGAACCCTTCTTTCGGCAGCTCTGTGGTGAATGCTATCTTCATTTTTGTACAAGCAAAAAACCTTTGCGGCTGCAAAGGTACAAAAAAAAACTTATATATGCAAACAAAAGCAGAATTTTTTTATAAAAATCGTACAAAAAAAACGTGTGCGCTTGTGTATGTCAAAAAAAAGCAGTAACTTTGCAGCCGCAATGGAAACTATAGCAGCTATATCGACGCCGTATGGTGTGGGAGGAATTGCCGTCATCCGTGTTTCGGGAGAGAAAGCTCTTGTTATTACGGATTCGCTTTTCCGTGGACGAGTGTCCCTGACGGACAGTCCGGCTAATACCGTTCGTTATGGACAGATAGTGCATGACGAGGAGGTGTTGGACGATGTGTTATGTTCCGTTTTTCGTGCGCCTCATTCGTTTACGGGCGAAGACACGGTGGAGATAGCTTGTCACGGCAGTCTGTATATCCAGCAGACCTTGCTGCAATGGTTGATAGATGCCGGTGCTCGTATGGCGCAACCGGGTGAGTTCACCCGTCGGGCTTTTCTCAACGGTAAGATGGATCTGACGCAAGCCGAAGCGGTAGCGGATCTGATAGCTGCGCAGAGCAAGGCGGAGAAGGACTTGGCGTTGAGTCAGTTGCGGGGTTCCGTTTCCAACGAACTGGCGTCTCTTCGTGAACGGCTGCTTCATTTCACCTCGTTGGTGGAGTTGGAGTTGGATTTTGCGGACCATGAGGAATTAGAGTTTGCCGATCGTTCGGAGTTATCCCAATTAGCCGATGAAATCGAGCAAAAGTTACAGTCGCTCATCTCTTCGTTCCGTACAGGAAACGCTATCCGGAATGGTATTCCTGTCGCTATCGTGGGCGCGCCTAATGTGGGCAAATCAACCCTTCTTAACGCGCTCTTAGGCGAGCAACGCGCGATCGTGAGCGATATACAGGGAACCACGCGCGATACGATTGAAGATACACTTATCATTGATGGCATCCTTTTCCGTCTTATCGACACGGCAGGAATGAGAGAAACCTCCGATGTCATCGAACAAATGGGAGTGGAGCGTAGCCGAAAAGCGATGGAGAAGGCGCAGATCGTCATCTATGTAATTGACGATTTGACGATTGACGAGGTACGATTGATGGACGATTGGACCAAAGGGACGATTATTAGAGTGCTCAATAAGGCGGATTTATTAATGGGTGAGAGGATGAGAGGATTAGAGGATGAATGGATTCTCATCTCTGCCAAGAACGGCGAGATAGAACCGCTCAAGCGTGAACTGGTGAGGGTAGCCAAGGAGACGATGAGTACTTCTGCGGTCATGCTTTCCAATGCGCGCCATTATGAGGCGATCAGCCGTGCGCATGAAGCTATTCTCCATGTGCAGCAGGGTCTGCTCGAGGGTCTATCCGGCGAACTGCTTTCGCTTGATCTGCAAGACTGTCTCTCTGCTCTCGGCGAAGTAACAGGTCAGATCACTAACCAAGAAGTCCTCTCTAACATCTTCAGCAAATTCTGCATCGGCAAATAAATGAACAAATGGTAAATGATTAAATGGTAAATGATTAAATGGTAAATAATATGATATTATCCATGACCGGCTACGGAAAGGCCGAAACAACTTTCCGAGGGAAGAAACTGATCTGCGAAATCCGTTCGCTGAACTCCAAATCGATGGATCTGTCGGTTCGTTTGGTGTCGCAGCTCCGTGCGCATGAGTTAGACATCCGAACGATTATCGCCCAGCGTCTCGAACGCGGTAAGGTCGATCTCGCTATTTCAGAGGAAAACACCCTTTCACAAGGAGAGGGACAGAGTAGCGTTACTCCCGTTAACTGGCAGGCTGCCAAAGAGTACGCCTCGCAATACAAGGCTCAAATGGGCGTTGCGGAAGTGCCGGCAGAAGTGATGGCGGCTATTCTTCGTTTCCCGGATGTGCTGAAAGTGCAGGAAGACACTTCGGATCTGACGGACGAGGAGTGGAGCAGCGTACAGGCGATGCTCAACAAGGCAATCGATGCTTTTATCGCTTTCCGTTCACAAGAAGGTCTTTCGCTGCAAAATATGTTCACCGAAAAACTCGATGGAATCGCCGATTTGTTAACGCAAGTGGAGCCGTTTGAGAAGGGCAGGGTAGCCAAGATCAAAGAGCGTTTGGAAGCGAACCTCGCGCAGCTGAGTGCCCAGACACAGGCGGAGATTGACCGTAACCGTTTGGAGCAGGAGATGATCTATTATCTGGAGAAACTGGATATCACCGAAGAGAAAGTACGTCTGACGAACCATATTAAGTATTTCCGCGAGACGATGGCAGGCGAGGGTAGCGGTGTGGGCAAAAAACTCGGTTTCATCGCACAAGAAATGGGTCGCGAGATCAATACGCTCGGTTCCAAATCCAACCAAAGCGAGATGCAGATCATCGTCGTTAAGATGAAAGACATCTTGGAGCAAATCAAAGAGCAAGTTTTGAATGTGTTATGATTTATATCTTTTGTGCGCCTTCGGGCAGCGGTAAATCGACCATGGTGAAGCATCTGTTGACGATGCACCCGGATCTGTTTGAACTCTCGGTTTCGTGTACTACGCGTCCCCCGCGTGGTCAAGAGGTTCATGGCAAAGAGTACTATTTCATCTCCGTTGAGGAGTTCCAGAAACGTATAGAAAACGACGATTTCATCGAGTATCAGCAGGTCTATGATGGCTTGTATTACGGCACGCTGAAAGCGGAGATTGACCGTATTGAGGCCTTGGGACGTGAGGTGCTTTTTGATGTCGATGTCAAAGGCGGTTTGAACCTCAAGAAGATCCTTGGGGACAAAGCCACCTCTATCTTCATCTGTCCGCCGTCGATTGAAGAGTTGCGCAGACGTCTTGAAGGACGCGGAGACACAAGTCCGGAGATGATTGAGAAGCGTCTGGCAAAAGCAGAAGAGGAACTGTCCTATAAGCCTTATTTCGACCGTGTGGTCATCAACGATGAACTCACGCACGCCTTCGAACAACTCGATGCCATCATCGACGAGAATAAATAAACACGTAAACGGAGCGCAGCTCTATTAAACTTTCAAACCAGCCCGTAGGGCTCAAACTATCAAACAACGATGCGACGCATCGGAATATATGGCGGCAGTTTCAACCCCGTGCATTTCGGGCATGTGGGATTGGCTAAATGGGTCATTGAGAACACAGATCTCGATGAACTATGGCTCATGGTGAGCCCGAATAACCCGTTGAAACCGGCAAATCTTCTTGCTCCGGAAGGAGAACGTCTGGCGGCTGTGCGCGAGGCAGTAAAGGATATTCCGCATGTCAAAGCCTCGGATTTTGAGTTCTCTCTGCCGCGTCCGTCTTATACGGCGAATACCTTGCGCGAGTTGCAGAAAGCGTATCCCGATACCGAGTTCACCCTCATCATAGGAGAAGATAATATCGCTATCTTCGATCGTTGGCGCGAGTATGAGTTCATCCTCGCCAACTTCCGTATTTTCGTTTATCCCCGAAGAGAAAATCTGTCCGACGAGGATCTAACAGCGAAGCGTTCTAACAGTCCGCAGGACGGTCTAACAGCGCAGTGGTCTAACAGCGTAGCGGTCAAGGAGATTCGCTATCTTAGCGGAGCTCCTTTATTCGACATCTCCTCCACACAAATCCGAAACCAACAAGCAAAAGCCTATGTATAATCAAGTAGATTGGAGTATTTACCTTTGTGCTGACCGTGAGCGTCAGTCGCGTGCAATCCCTAAGGGATTAGATCATCGCTCTGCCTTTGACAGCGATTTTGGTCGTGTGATCTTCTCTTCGGCGGCACGCCGTATGCACGACAAGACGCAGGTCTTTCCGCTCTCCGGCGGAGATAGTGTGCATACGCGTCTGACGCATTCGATGGAAGTGTTGTCGGTGGCTCAATCGCTTGGAACAGATTTCTGTCGGGACGAAGAAGTAGTGCGCACGTACGGCGAAGAGGTGAGTCATCTCTTGGAGCAGCAACTACCGGCTATTCTTCGTACAGCCGCTTTTGTGCATGATATAGGCAATCCGCCTTATGGACATTTCGGCGAACAGATCATCGGCACTTATTTCTCCGATGGAAACGGCAAAAACTATCTCTCTGACTTGACGGAGGAGCAGCAGTTCGACTTCACCCAGTTTGACGGCAATGCGCAGGGATTTCGTATCTTGACGAGAATGCCTTACCTCAATGATCTCAACGGACTCAATCTGACGTACGCTGTCTTGGCGGCTTCGCTCAAGTATCCGAATTGTGGCAGAAAGAACAAAAAAGGTGGAGCGTCGGTTCATAAACATGGTGTCTTCTCGTCCGAAGCGGATGTCCTTGGACGTGTGGCGGACGCTTGTCGGCTGCGTCGTGCAGATGGAACGATCAAAAGGCATCCATTAGCATTTTTAGTGGAAGCGGCAGACACGATCTGTTATCGCTCCATGGATCTTGAGGATGGTATTCAGAGCGGCATGTTGAGTTTGGACGAAGCCTTGCGTTTCTTAGGTATAACGCCCTCTCAAGACACACCCGAACGAGCTTTGGTCAATCTCCGTGTGGCTATCATCGGCGAACTGACGAAATACGCTTTGCAGCGTTTTATGGCGAATCTGGAAGGTATCGATATGGGTACGTTCGATGAGGAACTGCTGGACGGCAACGAGCTATGCGAGCAACTCGGCAAACTGGAGTTCGAACGTATCTTCCGTCATGACACCATCGCTCAAGCGGAACTCAAAGGCGCGCAAGTAATGAACTCGATCTTGGATCGAGTACTGCCTTCGCTCATGGCTCCGAAACCCGATTGGCGTCTGAATGCCATCATCTCGCCCAGCATGACGCGTCTTGTGTTGGCAGAAGAATACCAAAAGCGCTTATCTGCAAACCCTGACCACAACGCATCCGCAAATTCCTCCTCAAATCCTGTTCCTTTGACCGAGCTCTCAGATCTCAGCACATACAACCGTCTGCGTCTTATCATCGATTGGCTTTCCGGCATGACCGACCGTTACGCCCTTGAAACGTACCACCGCCTCTTGGCGCTATAAGACCAATTATGCCGAAAAAGTTGTAAAAAAAAACTTGCATATATCAAAAAAATGTTGTACCTTTGCACCATCAAACGAACAAAAAATAATAAAATATGTCCACTATAAAGGGCAAATATCACAACAAAGCAATCAGTTAATCTGAATCCGGTCGGCTATTTGCATGAAATAATCGTTAGACCAGATTTCTGTTTCCTGAGGACGAACAAGGAACGGTGAGACATCCGCCTTCACCAAATTGAGATCTACAGATTGTATTGTCTCACGCAGTTTTTGCGCAAAAGCATCCGGTGTCAGATCTTCGTCGTTGAATTGTTTTGCACGAGCTTGCAGATGGGCAAAATGCAGAGGAATCCGATTTCGCACATACCATTCAAAGTCGTACCAATCACGTCCTTTGACACGGCTTTTCCATTGACGGTAAAGTAGTGCATGCATCTTCCCTGCAAACAAATCCGGCAAGGCAAAACAACGCGTGTAGAAAGAATATGGCTGCATCAGAAGTTTCTGCTCGGTCTGAAAATCAAGCGGAGGACATGTATCTGCTTCGATCTTGATTTTGATGGACTTTTCGGTTTGAAATTGCAGATTATAGACTTCTGTGTTGTCTTTCAGAAAAGCGGATTCCACTTTACCAAAGGTACGCTTATCTTTTTTGGTGATAACAACCTGCCTGCCCAAGGATAAAAACTCTTGTTCAATATAAGGAAAATATTTTGTCCAATCAAAATCCTTATTGTTTTGGAGCAATGAGAAATCCATATCTTCGGAGAAGCGTGGAAGCCCGTGGAAGATACGCAAACATGTACCTCCATAGAATGCCGCATGAGCAAAGAAATCGCTACGAGCCAAACCGGCTAAAACGATCTGCTGAGCTACCTCAATCTGTGCATTGTGACGCTCATTGGGAGTGGTTTGCGGGTATGCCGCCAACATGGTGTTATAAATAGGATTCATTGGCTAATGACATTTATCAATTGTTGAATAGATGTTGATTTGTGACCCTTCTCCGCGCAAGCCTGAAAAACGGAGATGTCCATAGAGGACAGCGACTCGATATCAAATCGCAGATCGTCTTCCAGATACGTGATTACGTCTTTCTTGGAGCGAAAAAGAAGTTTCGGCGTGCGGATGATTAGATCGCAAAGTGCTTTTTCGGGAGAGGCTATAAGAAACGGCATGTTTTCGCTTTGAGCTTGCGTGATACCTATCGGATAATAGGCGGATGGTAATTGTATGTATTCAAAACGTCCGAAAGGTGTGTCATACTGCTTATTGAGGCGAAAAGAGGCAGAGATTGTCGTCTGCACAACATCGTCAATCAAGCCATAGAAACCAAGGGCTGTTTGGAAGGATATATACGACGGTCCGTATAAACTATTGGCAATAAGTAAGTTATTGATCGGCTTGCCGGAAACATCGGGAGAGACGACATAAAGACCTTGCTTTAGTCGGATGATTTCTCCGGAGAGTTCCTTGCTACTGATGTAATGTGCAAACGAATTACGGTTTGGTAGCACATTACGTAACGTTGCGGCAGTAACAGGAATGTTGCCTAAATTGTGCAATACATTATTCATGATTCCAAAATTTGCTGCAAAGTTACTACTTTTTAATCATATATGCAAATAAATTGTAATATTTTTGATAATAAATGCAATTTTTCTGCATTTCCTATATGAAATATGACATTTTGTTTTGTAGGAAACCCATTAAACATACTCCAATTACGCAGTAACATCGGTCCAATCTCGGGGGAATCACGATGGTATCACGAGGGAATCCTAGACCATACCCGTACTCATCCTGTACTCTCCGTGTACTTTCCGTGTACTTTCATGCTTAGGTGATGCTAAGGATTCGACAAGCACTTAGTAAGGTTAATGAATAAGGAATGAATAAATAATATATAAGGAATAACTAACGATCGCGTTCGGCAAATGGATCGCAAAGGACGATACCGCTCCGCTAAATCGTAGGTGCGACCATTGCCTCTGCTTTCCCCACAAATTAAAATTTGCGGGGACCCCATATAAAGGATTAGTGGTTTATACAAAAATGACATGGCACTTTTGGCACTTTTGACACTTTCTGTCTTTTTGATAGTCGAGCTATGGTTTACAAGTATCAAAATGTAAGTAATCGAACGGAAAATATAGGGTATTATTGACATTTTGAAAGAAAGTGCCAAAAGTGTCAAAAGTGTCAATGCAAATTTTTATAGTGACTTTTTGACTTTTCCTAAAATTAGTAGACAGTTTTTTGATTATTTTCCTAAGTTAGTAGACATTCTTCCTAACTTTGTTGACACTTTCCTAAAAAAGTAGACAATCATCCTAAATTAGTTGACACGCATACTGATTTGACTTTTTCTAAATAAGTTTGCCAGTGCAAATTTTTATAGGTTAAAACCTCACCTCGCATCGATCAAAGTAAGAGTTTTGGGTGATTTTTCCCTTCAATTTTCATTTTATCTGCACTTTCTTACTCTAAAATTTGTTCACGTCAAAATATTTTTGTAATTTTGCAGCCGCAAACTCACGTTGGGATGTATGCGAACATTCTATGGTGGGATTGCATACATATTTAATGGCGTTTACTAACGCTTGTTTTTGACTAATTGAAACCTGAGAAACTTCAAATTTAGTTCTCGAAAACAAGGCAGTAGTAGATGCCCATGGGTGTTTATACACCTTCACGTACTATATGGTACGTGTGTGGTTATGTATATACACAACGTGGGTTTCTGCATTGCTTGTTCGGAACTATAGGTTTTCTCAGGACCTCAATTAGCGGATAAGCAACAAAGGAAATCCGCGTTTTTTGATGGTTAAAGAACTCTATTATCGATTTCGCAATCTCATCTTGTATGGGATCTTCGGCGGCTTTTGTGCCGCTTTGGACTTCGGCGTATATACTGCGCTGTGCTATTTTGAGATTATGCCTTACCTTTGGGCAAATGTCATCAGTATTCATGTGGGCATATTCATGTCCTTTATTCTCAACCGCTCCTTTAACTTCAAGGTTAAAGACAAGACGATGCAACGTTTCTTGTCTTTCTATGCGGTGGGCTTAACCGGCTTGGGAATCAGCGAGTTGATGCTTTATTTGATGGTCACGCTTGGTGGTATGAATGAGCTTGTTTGTAAACTCATTTCCATCGTCGTTGTTGCTCTGATACAATTCCTTTTGAATAAATACATTACCTTCAAACGAAATACTAATGGATAAGATCTATTTTGTGCTTCCTGCTTATAATGAGGAGGCAAACATTGAAGAAGTTATCGCCCAGTGGCATCCCATCTGTGAGCAAATCAACGCAGAAGGCAACGAGGCTCTTTTGGTCATCGCCAATGATGGCAGTAAGGATAAGACTTTTGCAATCATGCAAAGCCTGCAATCCAAGTACCCGCTCCTCAAGCCGCTTGATAAAGAAAACTCCGGTCACGGATCTACAGTACTTTACCTCTACCATTATGCCATCAATAACAATGCCGATTACATTTTTCAGACTGATAGCGATGGACAGACATTGCCGGAAGAGTTCTGGCAGATGTGGAATAACCGTCATAACTATGATTTCCAAATAGGTACGCGTGGAGGCAGACAAGATGGCGCAAGTCGTGTCTTTGTGACTAAAACTCTTCGTTTGGTTGTTTGGCTAATGTTCCATGTGTGGGTTAAGGATGCCAACACACCTTTCCGCTTATTAAAGGTCGATAAACTCAAACCCATCTTGGATGTCATCCCGCAGGATTATAACTTAGCGAATGTAGCCGTTAGTGCGATTGCTGTTCGCTGGCATTATAACATCGGTTGGTATCCGATCACATTCCGTCCTCGTCAAGGAGGAGTCAACTCCATCAACATGAAGCGCATCTTCAAAATCGGCATCAAAGCTTTAGCAGATTTCAGAACCATCAATAGAAATTTACGATGAATACAAAAAATCTTTTGAATAAAATAGGAGTAGTACTATTTTGTGTACTCTCTGCCACTTTGTTCCTGTTATTTTTCTCTCAGACATTGTCCCCTTTATATACTATTGAAGCATGTGATAGTAGCGTATTCAAGTTAATGGGGCAAGCGATGCTTCATGGAAAAGTGCCATATACAGACTTGTTTGATCATAAGGGTCCGGTGTTATATACGATAGAAGCCTTTGGACAATGGGTTATTCCTGGCAGAAATGGATTATTCCTTTTAGCAATAATAGGATTGTCTATTTCTATATTTTGTTGGTATAAAAGTGCATGTCTATTTACTACTCCCATCAAAGGATTTATTGCTATATTGCTTTCTTTAATAACTTATTATTTTTATTCTGAATACGGAAACTTAACCGAAGATTGGAATATACCATTCATATCAGTTGCGTACTATTTAATCCTCTCTTTGCTATTAAACGAAAAAACTAAAAACTTTTTTATACAAGGTATTGGTGTTGGAATATGTTTGGCCGGATCGTTTTATATTCGTCCAAATGATGCAGTTGCCTTTATAGGAGCCCCCATTTTTGGAGTCATTATATGGTTATTAAAAGAAAAAAAATTACGTGAAATATTTATTTGGGCTGGTGGTATATTGTCAGGTTTTGCTATTATAGCTTCGATTTTCATTATTTGGTTTGCATATCATAATGCGCTTAATGATTTGTGGTATGGATTAATTGGATTCAACGCTAAGTATGCTACAGGTATTAAAGGACTTCTAACAGGATGTTTGAAAATTACGAAATTAAGTTATGTTCCTTTTTTAGTTACTTT
>ONMU01000018.1 GCA_900319035.1 uncultured Bacteroidales bacterium | reverse complement strand
TTTAATTGATTTATTTGCGTATGTCAGAAAAAAGCAGTACCTTTGCAGTCGTTTTGGGAAAATGGATTAGAGACATATGGGATAATTACAAATCCGAAGCGGTCTTCGGGTTGGTGCTGATGGCGGTGCTCATCCTCAGCACCTTCCTCTCGCGGCTTATTCCGGAGGATTTCTTTGATTCCTTCCTTAATCCCGCGCTCAGTTTTGCTTTCGCGGTCGTCTGTTTCTTCGGCGCAGCGCTGTGCCTGCGACATCTGGAGAACAACCGTATCCGTAAAGTATGGGCAATCATACTGATCCTGTGGGGACTTTGTGAATTGGTGATGGTAGCGTTATTTAAGACGGCATCCAATCCTTTTCAGGTCGGCTCAGAGCTCATGGAGAGCACCCCGATGCTGGTGGCTTGTGTGTTTGCATGGTTGCTGTTTATCTACCCCAGTATCTCCATGCGTCCGGGGAAGTTTAACTGGGGACGCGGTGCGCTGTTCTTATTGCCGGTGGTAGTGCTTGGAGTCATCGATTATGTGCTTCCCGATGACTTACGCCTCTTTATTGCTCTGTATCCGATCTGGCTCTTGTATGTTGGCTTTAGGAGAGTACACAGGTACCGTCAATGGTGTGAGGAGAACTTCTCCACCCTTGACAATATTGACGCGCAGTGGATTGTACGATATATCATAATGATCATGTTGGCAGCCTTGGTGTTCTATTACCTGTGTGTGAGCGATGATCCGGCGCGTGCGTTTACCCAACAATGGTACCTCATGTTCGTCCTCGGTTACACCACCGACCAGGTGCTTCACCGTCCCGACCCCTGGGAGCGGTTGCATAGTACGGTGGTGGAGGAAGAGAAGGAAGAACCGGATTCGGCTAATGCCCCTTATCGGGCTACATTGGAGAAATGGATCGAAAGCGAAAAACCCTATCTCCATTCGGATTTCCAGCTGATGGACTTGCGTCAGGTGCTGCCGCTCAACCGCTCCTATCTAAGCCAACTCATCAACTCTGAATACGGTTGCTCGTTCTACCAGTGGGTTAACCGGTTGCGTATCGAAGAAGCCAAGCGCCTGATGCGTGAGCAGCCCGATCTCAAGATCCAAGATGTCGCCGACCGTTGCGGTTTCTCTTCCCGTCGCGTCTTCTCCCAAATCTTCACACGTGAAACAGGTACCACACCTACCGAATGGAAGTAATATATGATTCATTTATTAGACAACTATACTTTCTCTCCGGCTCTGAGCTATGACGCGCATAGGCTGATATATACCTATTCGGAGAAGGAAGAACCGATACAGATCGAGGGCTTTCTGGGGGCCGCGCTGTTATGCGTGCGCTTGATCAATTCCGATGAGGGCGAGCGGCGCGAGATACCGCTCGATATTGAGCGTAAGCAGGACTTTCTCTTCTCCCGCTATGAGCAGGAAGTGATTGCGGACGGGTGGGGATATCTCGAGGCGGAGCTCCGCCAACTAAACGATGCCTATATCCAACTCACGGTCGGTCAAGTTTCCTTCATGGACTTATGCGCTAATGTCCGTCAATTCAGTATAGCGATGTCCTTGCTCTCCGCTTACATGCAGCGTCTGGTGACCGAGGAGTTCGGAGAGCATATATGGGAGAAAGAGACGTGGCACATGCCCTTCGCGCACTGGCTCTTCGATGCCGGATATACCGAGACCGTTCGGCAACGGTTTTTGCACATCGACTGGACCGATCCCGTGGCCGTCAATGCACTCGTTGAGATGCCGGAACAACGATCCGAAGAACCCTCTTTTATCTTTGAGGGCGAGGAGGCGGAAGAGATCATCCGCCGGTACTGGGAGTGGCTGTCGAATACCGCACAGAAAGATGCCGCTCTCTTTCCCGATAAAAACGTGATGATGGCGGAATTTAAGGAGAATATCCTTGCGCACGAGACCAATTACGAGGACCTCAAACAGGAGATGAAGGATTTCACGCCGGACCAACTCAACCTCTTCCGTAAATGGATGAACCAATGGATCGATTTCGTGAAAACAAAAATCGAACCGCCTGTTCCCCCAAAAAAGAAAGACATCCGGCAGGAGTTTTTTCTCGATAATATACTCCCCGTCCCGCCGGAGCATAATTATGTGGAAGTGAAGAAATACATCCTCGAGCGATGCAGATATGACAAAGAATTCAAAAAATATTTCGAAGCACATAAAAGGACAGATTTCTGCCACCAATTAACACTCCTATTTGGCTGGTTTATAGATCCTAACGCCCTCGGCAAACGAATGAAAAGTAAAGCGAAAAAGTGACGTCACGTGACGTCCTTTTTTTTATGTGTCCTTTCAAAAGGACGTTTTTTGTAGTAACTTTGTCGTCGGAAACGGCAATCAACGACTTCACTACGCTGTAGTTCGTATAGTTGTTGCGTCTCCTCCTCTTCATGCCGCGAACACTTCGTTGGTTCACGTCATGATTATTATTAACCTTTAAACCCTTTAACGTTATGAATGAAATTCAGAACCTAAATTCTTCGGAGGAGCAGGCGAACCTCCACATCGTGGAAAACATGGATGTAAACAACCTGCCTGAACTATTGAAATCCGTCCTCTTGCTCGCTCACACGCCTGCCGAGAAAGACATGTTATTAATGAGCGCACTTACCGCGTGCTCGAGCGTGCTCCCGAACCTTTATTTCAAGTACGGTATCGGTGCCAAACGCTATTACCCGAACCTGCAACTCTTCATCGTCGGTTCGGCGGCTTGCGGAAAAGGTATTGCGAACCTTGCTCTCGAACTCGTCAAACCCATTCACGAGGCGAATCCCCTCATCATCCCGGGTGATGCGACGTACCCGGCTTTCTACCAGACGCTCGCCAAACAGAAGGGCCGCGGCTATATCCACGAGTCCGAAGGTTCGGTCATCACCGACATCTGGCGATCGTCCACCGTGAACTACAACACCGCGCTCCGTAAAGCGGCTGAGCACGAGACTATCTCCCGTGCCCGTTGCAAAGAAGCGTCCGTCATCGAGAACCCGCAACTCTCCATGGTCCTCACCGGTACCTTCAGCCAGTACCATGCCCTCGTGCCGTCTATCGAAAACGGTTACTTCTCGCGCTTGCTCACCCTCATCGTCGATGAACACCAAGCCTTTAACAGCCAGTATGTACAACCCTCCGAGAACTCCGGCGATGTCATCAAAGCAGCAGCCGAACAGCTCTATCATCTCTATGAGAAACTGCTCTTCTCCAAACCCCGCGAGTTCTGCCTCACGCCCGACCAGCGTACCCGTCTCGGCCATCACCTTGAGACCGCCTATCCGACCCTCATCCGCATGCTCGGCGAAGACTTCCACTCCGTGGTACTAAGAATGGCGGTCCATATCGAGAGGATAGCGATGATACTATCGGCGATGAGACACTCCGCGCTAACACGCGGAGAAGGAGACGAACTAAAAAGCCCGCATACAATGCGGGAGAATGAACATACAGACAGCCGAATGACATTCGGCAAAATAAACGACGCTTTCGTTTGCTCGGATGTGGATTATCAGACAGCAGAGATGATAGGGAATAAGCTGATATTGCATATGGCGCAGGCATATCAGTTGGTAAAAGGGACAGAGAAGATAGAGGCACCGAAAGTGAAGCCGCTGGATCAAAAACAGATATTGCTGAGTTTGTTGCCGGAGGAGTTTGAGAGTAAGATGCTTGTAGATGAAGCACAATTACAAGGAATAAGTCGTCGAACAGCTTTCAATTGGAGCGAAGAATGGCAAGACAATGGAACCATTATCAAAATCAGACATGGTGTGTTTAAGAAACGCTTAGCAGTTGCATAGGGTGTGGGTAGGTAAAGGGTAGGACAATAACTAACGTATATCCAACTTATGATCAACTTATCTCTAACGATTTTAACGTTCAAAGAACGTTATATATGTTAAAAATGATTCAAAAAACATTAAAAAATCGCTTTGCACTATTTGCACTATTTGCACTTTGATGGTCGAAAGTGCAGAAAGTGCAGAAAGTGCAATGCAAAAATTTATATAGAATTATGGCAAGATTTGAAACAAGTGTCGGCATCGATGATTTAGTCGGCAAGTTTGATAAACATTCACGAATAACCATGCGTCGTAAGGCATGGAAGTATCCGGACGGAACGATTTTCGGTTATGGTCCGAAAGAGATGTACGGACAGGAGAAGCGGGATTACAAGGCGAACCCGCGAACTCCTGCCGAACAGGCCCAGTACGAGCGCTGGAAAGCCGTTTGCCAAGAGGCATCGCGTATCGCGAAAGATCCGAATCATCCGCGGTACCAAGAGATGGTGGAACGTCATGCTGCCCAACTCCGCGGCAAACCCGATCCCGTCCTTGGCAAGAAACGTATCTGTCAGTTCGGCAACTTCGTGCGGGCAGTACTGATACACGAGTAGAAAAAACGCATCTTCGGGTGCGTTTTTTTACATTTATGTGTAAAAATTGACACCCTTAAGGGTAGTTTGCGTAAAAAAATGACCTAAAAAAGGTAGTTTGCGTAAATTTTTGCACGTGCGTGTTGCGTATGTGTAATTTTTTTTATAATTTTGTGCGGATTTTTTTAACATGACAAAATCAAATCAACAAGATAACTTTAAACAATATAATGAAAAAACTTTTTATCTATCTGCTGCCGGTTCTGGCTTTGGTCGCTTGCCGGAACAACGGGAACAAGGAACCGGTCGTTAACACGCCGAAGAGCATTGTCATCCTCTATGAGAACGATGTGCATTGCGCGATCGACGGTTATACCAAGATGCGCGGATTGGCGGATGCGATTGTAGCAGCCGACACAGCGTATGTGGGCTTGGTCAGCAGTGGTGATTTCCTGCAAGGATCACTTGCCGGAGCCATCTCGAGAGGTGGTTACATCGTAGATATCATGAGCGAGATGCATTATGATGCGGTGGCATTAGGTAACCATGAGTTCGATTATGGTGTGCCGCGTCAGTTGGAGCTGTTGCCGATTATCGGTTCGCCTGTGGCGTGTACCAACCTGTATGAATACGGCAGTGCGGCGCCGATGTACGCCCCGTATATCATCAAACAATACGGAAACAAGCGGATTGCTTTCGTCGGTGTTTTGACCACTGAGACGATGAAAGCGGAATCGTATTCGTTCTATGACAGGGACGGTAATCAACTCTATGACCTGCGTGCGGAGGAGTTGTATAGTCTTGTTCAACAGTCGGTGGATAAAGCCCGCCGCGAAGGAGCAGACTATGTGGTAGTTTTGTCGCATTTAGGGGAAAAGGCGTATGAAGGCTGCGGCTCCCATGAAATGATTGCCGCTACGCGCGGAATCAACGTCGTGCTTGACGGACATACCCATTCGGTGATCCCGTGCGATTCGGTGAAAAACCTCGACGGCGTGTATGTGCCGATTACCCAGACCGGTACGCAATTCGCGAATGTAGGTCATCTGCTTATCGATACGGCAGGTCATTTCCATACCTCCCTTATCCCGTCCAAGGATATCATCTACACCAACGCACGTGTGTCTGCCGTGACCGATAGTATCCATACCTTGCTTAACGGCATCACGGAGCACAAGATAGCCCGTCTCGATTTCGACATGCCTATTACGGACGAGACCGGTCAATGGCTCATCCGCAAACAAGAGACAGCGCTCGGAAATCTGGTAGTCGAGTCGTTTCGTCACGATGTACAAGCTCAAATCGGTCTGACGAATGCCGGTGGCGTGCGTAACGGCCTCAAAGCCGGCGATGTGACCTATGCCGATGCCATCTCCGTCGTGCCCTATGATAATGCCGTTTGTCTGATTGAGGCAACAGGTCTGCAGATACAGAATATGCTCGAGGCCTGCACGGCTTCTTATCCGCAGTTGGATGGTGATTTCCCGCAGCTGTCGGGACTGAAGTTCACGCTCCACGTTTCGGACCACTCCGTCTCCGATGTCATGGTTTATGACGAGCAGAGCAGCACATTCGTGCCCGTAACAGCTGACGGCATCTATACGATTGGCACTTTGGATTACTTCGCAACCGGCGGCTTCTATGGCACGCTCAAGGATTGCCCCTTGCTCAATGAGCCGTCGAAAATGTGCTATGATGTCTTAGCGGATTATATGGAGCATGCACTCCATGGCATTATTCCCGATTCATACCGCCAACCCGCCGGGCTGATCACCATCGTTGAATAATTATAATAATATACTGTATGAAACGCAATTTTTATTGGATCATTGCACTGTTCTGTGTCACATTCTGCGCGTCCTGTAAGAAGCAGCAGAACGTACCGGAGCAGCCGCAGGGGTTTTTCTCTACGGAGATAAACCGGCTCATTGATGCCAACTATCCTGAAGTGGAGAAAGTCGGCTATGCCGAGTTACGTGTTCCGGCTAATCTGTTCGACCAAAAAGCCTTTGCGATGCCGGCTGATGCGGCCGGTGACATGGACTACGTGGTCAATGCCGGTTACGTGGCCTATGTGAATGGTGGCTCTGTACGCGATGCAATCATGGGGAAAGTGCCCAACGACGTGGATTTTACGACCGATGCTACACCCGATCAGCTGGTGGAGATAGTGCCGAACACCACGATCTTTACCGCGCCGAGCGGCTTTATTGTGGCGCAGGCATGGCATGGCGACGATTGTACCGATATGGGCACGATGCGCTCTATCTATGAGTACCTGCGTGGCAAACCCCGTATTCCCGAATCCCAGTATGAAGGCATCTTCAGCAAGTCCCTGCTGGAGGACTCTTATTCGCGGGATCTGACTATCAACGCCATCTATTACGATTATGTCACGGGCGATCTTCTGGACTACCATGGTGGTTTGCACGATTTACGCGAAGGCATCATCCGCTCCTTTATAGACCCGGATCTGGTGTACCCGCAGAACCCGTCCAACCTGCTTAGAACGGTGCGTTTTGCAGCTCGGTTTAACTTCACTATCGAACCTGTCACCGAGGCCGGTATTTACAAACATCTGCCTGAATGCGATGCCCTCGGAGCAAGCGGTATAGCGTACAATGTCAGCAGCGGATTCCATGATGGTAATATGACGCTTACCTATAGCTTGTACAAGAAATATGGCATCCTCGGCCGTTATTTCCTAACCCTCTCCGATACGCTCGATACGGAGGACTATAACGCCTATGCCGGCAAAGTGTATGCTTATCTGGATGCACAAAAATGCAATACCGTGGTGGTCAACGAGGCGGCTCTCTTTGCTCCCGTCGTGCAGACCGCGCTTGCCGGTAAGACGGTCACGGCGGATGAGGTAACCGCTACGTGGAACCGTCTGGAGCAAGAGTCCGAACAAGACCAATGGTATGAGATAGACGAAGAGGACAAAGCCGATATGTGCCAATTATGGTATCTGCTTAGCCAAATGAGTTCGGATGATGTCATCAACGATAGCGCCAAGGCGGCACAAGTACGCGCCGATGAGCAGTTCGGTAATGCGGTCATCTTACTCAACGCAATGGCTCAAGCAGACTGCCGGTTGAGCAAATATACAGCCTTTTGGAACTGATGATGAAATAAAGCATGAATAGTAACCACAATCCAAAATCCAAAATAAATATAGTATGAAAAAAGCAATTTTTTATTTTATAGTTGTGCTGATGCTGGCAAGCATCCCGGCTATGGACCTCATGGCCAGTAGAGCCAGCCACGGAGACTGGTATTTCCGTGAAGAATGGGGTGGTACCCAGTATTCGGCTTACGTAGCCGGTAACGGGAAAGTGCATTACAAAGTTCTCACTTACGTGAGCGCCTTCAAGGACGTGATGCACGAGATAACCAAGTATCATAAATAACGAAATAACTATTGATATGAAACACAAAATTCTTCGGCTGCTATGTATAGCAGCGATGATGCTTAGCATCAGTTGGGCTTATGCTACGCCCGATAACGGTTCTACGTATTTTGAAAATGCAGACAACTTCGATGCGTATTCCATGGGCAACGGCAAGATTCACTTTAAAGTGCTTATTTTCGCAGAAGGTGACGATCACAACTACAATGCCGGTGCCGGTATGCGATGCAAAGATCCGAATTTCGCGGATGAGACCGGCTCACGTATCCGTTTCACCGTACAAAAGCCCGGCGGCGGTGAGAGCAATACGATCTTCATTCGCTACCGTGCAGATAATTATTGGAATGCCCCCGGGTATACAGGCGGTCAACAGCCGAGAGATGCCGGTCGTGTATGGTTCTATCTGGAGAGAGGCGTAATTGATGTGACCAATACCTACAACGGAGTAGTTGAAACGTACACTGCTTCGGAGATAGAGCGTGAAGTCGATCTAAAACGTTCGGATAGTGGCGACCATTTGACGTTTTTTGAGTTTGATTGGTATCCTCCTATGGAGCTGGACAGTATAGAATTCCAGGTATCCGTAACCTCCGATCACCATAAATCCGGAGGATGCGACTTCAGCACAAAGCGTCATATGCTTGGAACCTATACAGGTGCTTCCTCGGACAAGGCTCCGCAGTTGAACAAACCGTTTTTCTATGCGGTGAACGAAACAGGTGCTGCGGGGTATGGTAAAGCAGCTGTGGTCTATGTCTCTGTTAATGATGTAGAGAAATATACGACCTCTCTGGATCCGAATGAGCACCATACGGATCAGAATACCGATATTATCTATGTGGATACTAAGGATACCGTACAGCATGGTTTCCGTGCTAATTTCTATATGCACCGTGGTACGGACAAACAGCCGTATTGGATATGGTCGAATAGAGTGGATATTCCCGCTTATCACAAGATACATGATTTTAAGATAAGTAATTATCAGTATCGAACAAGTTCAAACTTGACGTTTATTGACGATCGGGTTAAACAGATTTCGTGGAAAATATACTATCCGAAAGAGGAAGATCTGGTAGAGAATGATATGTTCGAGATCCAACGGGCATACATGTACGATTTCTCGGACGCGGAGAGTATTGGTCTTATCCAGATGGCATACGACTCGCTGACTACTGATAGTCTGACGGATATACAGACCTATACCTTTGTCGATTCGACTGAAGCGGCATGGTGGAATCCGATAGAGAATAATTACACCATCTATTACCGCGTGCGCCGTGTTTCCTCCTCGCAGTGGGGATGGATAGGGCATGATTATGCGATAAAAGGCAACTCTGTTCCGGATAAAAATTACTACCCGATGCCGTTTAGCGACAAATACAGCGGTGGTTTTTATACTTTGGCGGAAGATTTTGAGAAATCCCGCAAACTGGATATCACTATCCGTTTGTTCGCCAAAGAGAGCATAGATGGTGACGGCAGTGTCAAAAAACCTGCGTACGACCGGTTCTATTGGGATGATAATCAGACTTTGAAAATCCGTAAAGTCTATAAAGAGTTGCAAGATACTGTATATATAGAGATTCCGAGCGACAGTGTAAAGGCGGCCCGTGACCGCTTGAAACAAAGTTGGTACACGGATTTTAACAAGGTAAATTATATTGATGTTCATTATAGCGATGTAGCCAATACGCCTTGCGTACACTATGAGTATTCGACTGTTATTGATACTACGGGTGTCATCGTGAAACAGTTATACGGTTCGCACAATTACACGGAGTATATGCCTATTACGGGCGATAGCATCTACTTTACTGAGGCTGCAAACCTCGAAACTCTCTATGCCTCCAAAGGGGATTATTCCGACGGTGTGCTGTTACGCTGGCAAACAACGGACGGCAATGTGGGCTCGTACAAAATCGAGACCCGTCCTGCAGGCAAAGATACAGCTTGGACGGTATTGGTGGATAACTACGATGGTAATTGGTTTAAAGACCGCGAAGCGAACCCCTTTATCTCCCTGCAATGGGATTATCGCCTGACGATGACCTACGAGTGTAATGGTATTGTCAAATCCCAAGAAGTTGTTGCGGTAGGTTCCCGTAATCCGTACGGCAAAGTGAGCGGTTATGTGCGCTATGAGGACGGCTCTGCTTGCCCGAATATAACGGTGACCGCTTCTCGTACCAGTACGGGCAAGACGGTACAGACCGTCACTACCAACGAGGACGGATACTACCTGCTCGACAGCCTGATCTACGGCGAAGGTTACGCTTATTCTATACAGCCTACCAGCATGTCGGCGGAGTTCCAATACAACAACACCTCCTCTCCAACGGCTGCTATTACGCTCGGTTTGAACGACTGCGTACGCGAGGGTGTCAATTTTGCCAATATATCCTCTGTGCCGTTCTCGGGTCGCGTGCTCTTTGAGAACTCTACCATACCGGTACGCGATGTACAATTCCTGCTCAACGGCATCCCCGTCAAGAGCGGTACTACGTATTATAAGACCGATGCGTCCGGTAACTTTGAGTTCCGTGTTCCGCTTAAGTCACCGTTCACCCTGCAGGCATACAAAGAGGGGCATATTTTCGACCGTGACGGCTTTGTCTATACGATCAACGAATTGACTCAGAAGGAGGATAGTCTTCTCTCTCTGGATCAACGTCTGCCCGGAGTACGTATCTATGACCAGACCAAAGTACGTATTATCGGACGTTTATGCGGAGGTAATGATCAAGCCGAAAAACCGCTTGGCTTCGGTGTCAGTCAAAACAACCTCGGTGACGACCTGAAATTGGTATTAGAGTTGGAAGGCGATAATATCTCCCAGATTGTGCGTTTTAATGACGACCTGCTGCGCGACAGTGTCACCGTCCAACTGCGTCACGATGTATTGACTCAGGAAGGATCGGATTCTGTGGGTATTACTCGCACGGAGTACTACAAGAAACGCATCATCATCTATCCGGATGTGAAAACAGGAGAGTATTATGTAGATCTCTTCCCTGTCAAATATAAGATCACACAGGCCACCGCAAAAGGTTATGCGACGCTCTATGCTGATGGAAAGACCGGCGAAACGCTTGATTTGATCGAAGCCCCCTTGCAACACCATGTTAATACCTACGGGGACATGGAGGTCTATTACAACGGGACGTATAATATCACCTATCACAGCCCGATAGCGATCTCCTGTAAGCAGCTGCTATACGGTATGCCGGTACCCTATTACGGCGAGAAAACCATAACCCGCCAGAATATTCTGAATGAGAAGATTGAGGTGCCGGTAGTAGAGATGCAACCCGACGGCTCCTGCACCTACCTTTTCGGTGCGCCGGTCTTCAATTCGGATACTTATCAGTTCCGCGTTACCGCACATGAGGACTATTATTACAACAATGATCTTACTTCTTCGAAACACGAGGAGGTACGGCTTCGTGGTGGTACGCTCAAGGTCTATAACGGTCTCCATGACGCCAAGGATACAGAGATTCAGACTCATCAGCTGGATACCTTGGGACAGGCGACGATCACCATCCCCATAGACTATGTATCGTTTGTTAAGACCGGCGAGAATGCGCTGCGCGTACTGGATCTGTCGGTTGAGTACGAGGGTGCTTTCATCGAGAGTCAGGCATTCAAAGCCTTCGTCACCGGCGATAAACTGAAAGGACAGGAATATGCTGCTTCTACGCACGGAGATGTTATTTTGCTCGATATTTTGCGTGATCCTCCCGGATCAGGTAGTACCGCTTATCTGGATGCAGGTTCTTCCTACAGTTACAACTGTAATACGGATCTCAAACTCACCTTCGGTCTGGGCATTACTCTCAAATATGGTTCGGGAGCCAATATCTATATGGGTGCCTTCGCTGGTATGGGAGGCGGTGTATGGTCCGGTATGCCTACAGAGGTGGCATCCAGCTATTCAATGACGCTGCCTATCACCAATACGTTCGTCTATAAGCATAACGGTACCTATACTTTCCAAACAACGGAGCGTATCACTACCGCTGGCGATCCGTTCTCGGTAGGAGCCGATGCGGATGTGTATATCGGTGCTACCCAGAATGTGCTGTATGGTGCGATGGATGCAGTACAGCCGCTTGACTCTCTGACCTATGTCACGCTTGCAGCACGCGCTGCGGACGGTACTATGCGCACTATCGCTGAGGGTAGGGATGCTAACGGACAGAAATACTATCTCGTTATCGGTACCGAGTTCGGAGCTACTTCTTATATCAGTTCCACGTTCGTTCATACGCAGAGTTATATCGAACAGACCCTCCTGCCGCAATTGGTACAGATGCGTAACAGCCTGCTCATGACGGGTGATAGTGCTACCGTTGCAGGTATTGCCATCGCGACTAACAAACCGGCTTATTGGAGTAAGGTAGGTCCTGAGGACGAGAACTTCGGTATGGATGGCTATTACGAAATGATTGTGCCGGATGGAGAGAAAGTGTATGACGATGAAGTGGCAGCCTACAACCGTCAGTTTGTCAACTGGTTCTCATTACTGATCAAGAACGAACGCGAGAAAATCAATGCGCTCCGCGGATCAAACAGCCAACTGGTAGGTACATGGTCAACAGGCGGTGCTACCACTGTGACACACACCGAGACATACAACTCCTCCAGCTCCGAATATTTTAAACTATTCTATCCGGGATTGTCGCTCAAAGGATCGTTGCCTAAAGGTGACATGAACATCATACAAGGCGACAGAGCCGGTATGGACAAACTCATGGAAACCGCATTCAAGCAAAAGGATACCGGCGAGAACAAGCCGTTGGAGGTATTGGGTAAAACCTCTGCCGCTACCTGGAAATTCGAGTTCACGCCTATCATCAATGCGGACTTTAACATGAGTCCTGCTACCAGCACTCACGGTCATTCCAAAACGGCCAGTTTCACCCTCAAAAACGATGATTTCAATTACAGTCATCTCAATGTCTCTGTTTATCGCGTGGTGGACAAGAATAACAAATTCAATGATGAAACCGATGATAACCGTGATTTCACGGGGGCTGACAGTGACTACCGTTATGGATCGTATGTCTATTTCGTTAACGGAGGTGCAACTCGTTGCCCGTGGCAGGGACCGGACTCGACCCGATTCTATACTCCTAAAGTGCCTCTCTCGGCAGGTACGCTCAAATTGGAAAATCCGAAATTGGATATCGACGTACATGAGCGCAGCAATGTGCCGGTAGATCAACCCGCGGTATTCAATATCCAAATGAGCAACGAAGGCGAAGTGCCTTATGGTTCGGGTACCGGCATACTTAAGTTTGAGCTCAAAGTGCAAAGAGGTACTAACCCCAAAGGTGCGAGAATCCTGATTGACGGAGCGCCGCTCACGGAGGAAGCCCGCGAATTTGCTCTAACCCGCGGTTCGATAATGAACAAACGTGTAGAGGTCTATGCCGGTGAAGGCTATGACTTCGAGAATATCACGTTAGCATTGACCTCGACATGTAGTATGTCGGAGTTGGCACGATGCACGTTCTCCGTTCACTATATGCCGGTAGCATGCCCGGTAAATATCTCCGCGCCGCATGATAAATGGATCATGAATACGCTCTCGCCGCAAGACTCGACAGGATGGTATCTGCCTGTTGTGATCGACGGATTTGATGTGAACTACAAGAACTTCGACCATATCGAGTTCCAATACAAACTCTCGACCCGCAGTGATGATGCTTGGATCAACTTGTGTTCTTACTACGCGAATGACAGCCTCTTTGCTCTGGCTTCGGGCAACAAGGCCATGATTAGCGGCGGCCGTATCGAGAACATCCGTTTCTACGGCGAACGTGACCCGATGGAGCAGGAATACGACCTGCGCGCCGTGGCTTTCTGCCGTCATGGTAACGGATTCATTACTCGCGCGTCGGAAGTAATGCGCGGTATTAAGGATACGCGCGTACCGCGTGTGTTCGGTGAAGCCGAGCCGGCTAACTCCATTCTCGGCGTAGGAGACAAACTGTTGCTACGATTCAATGAACCGATCGCCGGAAACTACCTTGATGAGGATAATAACTTCCAATTGGTCGGCTATACCAACGAGACCGGTATATCCACCGGTATATCCCTCCATTTCATCGACACGGAAAAATCCTATGCAGAATCCAAAGTGCTGCGTTCTATCTCCGACAAATCGTTCACAGTCGATATGATGGTACGGCCGCAGGATCCGGAAGCGGAATATACCTTCTTCAACTATGACACCAAAGGCCGCAGACGTTTCAGTTTCGGTAAGACCGCAGATAACCGTCTGTTTGCCAAATTAGGCAGTGGAACGATCTATTCCGACACCTTGCCGGAGAAGATGATCGGCTTTACCCGTGTGGCTGTAGTCTATGACCGTACGAACCATTTGGTACGTTTCTACGCAGGAACGAAAGAGGTAACAGATACCTTGATTGCTCCGTTTGAGGAAGATATAGAGTTCAACGGCAGTGCGCCGATCTCTATCGGTAAGGGCTTTGCCGGCAACATGATGGAGGTTCGTCTCTGGACCAAGGCTTTGGCTCCCGACGAGATCACACAGACCTATATGACCCGCCTCACCGGATACGAACGCGAACTCGTGGCATATTATCCGATGGACGAAGGTAAAGGATCTACCTTGGCGGACAAAGCCAATGGCGCTACCCTCTATACCTACCAGGCTAACTGGGAGTACCAGAAAGGTATATCGCTCCGTGTGAAGGACGGACAGATAGTCAAGATGAACGATGCTTTCTTGTCACGCTCCAACAAGCAGGATGAGACCCTGATGTTCTGGTTTAAGACCCCGAGCAAAAACGGTACTATCTTCTCCGCCGGACGACTCTCCGATAAACAAGGCACCGAACTCGTGCTCAGCAACGGGAATGTCTTCTTTAGAAGTTATGAGAACGAATGGAAGATCGACGGTGATTATTCGGATAACTCATGGCATCATTTCGCGTTGACCATCAACCGTGCGTTCAATAATGCATCGGTTTATCTGGACGACAAACAGAAAGTCTCTACAGCTGCTACCAAGATAGGTGAGGTCAGCGGAGAAATGTATCTCGGAGGCGCTGGATTCGACGGTAATATAGACGAGTTCATCATCTTCGAGCAAGCTCTGCCACAATCGCTCATGAAGACCTATGGAACGATCTCTCCGAGAGGTGACGAAATGGGTCTGATGGCTTATCTGCCGTTCGTGGAGATGAAAGAGAATGACAATGGTATTCTGGAGCAAGTCTTCTCTATCAATGACCAGCGCGTCTTCCGCACCTCCGAAGGAGATGTAGTGGAGAAAGTACAGCCGCTGATCGTGAGCGTATCCGATTCGTCGGATGTGATGTCACTCGGTGACAGAACGCTCTCTGCACCTGTACAGGATATTGGCCAGCTCACGAAGATGAACTTCGACTGGTCGTTCAATAACGACGAACTCCTTATCAATCTCAACATGCGTGACCGCGAGATTAACAAACAGACCATCTATATCACCGTCCGTGACGTGGAGGACCTCAACGGTAACCCGATGGCTTCGCCTGTGACATGGACTACCTTCGTCGATCGCAATGCTGTCAAATGGGCGAAAAAAGAGATTAACGCCAAGGCTATCTATGGTAAAGACGAATCCGTCACACGTACCATTCGCGTTGTCAACTACTCAGGAAAGCGTCATCAGTACACCGTCGAGTCCATGCCAGACTGGCTGTCAGTAGATGCACCCAGCGGCTCTATTGAACCGACTGACGAGATAACGCTGACGCTTACGTTCGATGCCAATATAGCCGTAGGTCTTTATTCGGATGTGATCTATCTGACCGATGAAGACGGACTGAGCGAACCGCTCCGTATCGAATTCAATATAGAGGCGATACCGCCGTACGACGGTGTGGATAAAGGCAAGTATCCGCTCAATATGTCTGTCTGCGCACAAGTCATGCTCGATCAATCGGTCTATGACACCGACCCGAATGATATCGTCTATGCGCTCTACCGCAATGAGTGTGTCGGTAAAGAAAATGTCACCTTTGACGATATCACCAGTACATCCAAGGCCTTCATCACTGTTTATGGTAACGATGATATGAACCGTCAACCTGTTCGCTTCCAACTCTGGCAGGCTTCGACCGGTAAAGTCTTTGATCTCACAGCAAGTCGCAATATCCTCTTCGAGCATGGCTATGTCTATGGCTGCGACGACGGAAAACCGATTATCCTCATGACCAGCGGAAGTGAAATGCAGCATATCGCTATCGAGAAGGGCTGGAACTGGATATCCCTGAATCTCGATCTGACCAAGACCGGCGGTTCCATGGCGGCTTGTATGACGGCGAATGACCCGTGGGTGGCTAATGACAAGATCAAGAACTCCAACTCCTGTCTGTTCAGCGACTATGATGCGGCAACAGGCTACTTTGCGGGTACGCTTGAAACCTTGCATTTCTCGCAAACCTATATGGTGCTTAGCGCAGCAGGTAATACCATCCGTATCGCGGGTGAGAAACTGCCTGAAGATTCGATGAAGATATCCGTCAGCGGTAACGGCAAATGGAATCCGATGCCGTGTCTGTTCGACCAAGCAACACCGCTTACCGAAGCATTGGCAGGCTATTACGACAACGCTACTCAGGGTGACCTCATCAAAGCACATGACCGCTTCGCTACTTTCTCGGCTAACAATCGCTGGGAAGGTAACCTCACTGCGCTGCGTCCGGGAGAAGGATACCTCTTCCGTCGCATGGCACCGGGCACTGTCACCATCCCGTTCTATCGTCAGTCTCCTTCCAAAGCTCCGCGTCGCGCTCAGGATAACAGCAGTCATCCGTCTGTATTCAGTAACCCGAAGGCTGCAACCAACATGACCGTGATTGCGAAGGTACAAAGTGACGATGTACAATGTACAAAGGATATCCGCGTCTATGTAGGTGATGAACTCGCTGCGGTTGCTACACCGCTCACGATTGATGAGGAAACATATTACTTCCTCACCATCCAGAGCGATAAGATCGGCACGCTCCGCTTCGAGATGGACGGACAGACACTCCAACCCGAAAATGGCGCCATCATGTACTCGACCGATAGCCATGCAGGTAGTCTGAAAGCACCAATCATGCTTCGTCCTGCCGATGAGACCGGTGTTTATAAGATCATCGAGAACAACCATGTAGTAATTATCCGAAACAATGAGAAATATGATGTTACGGGAAAGAAATTATAAAATCCTTGCTCTTTGTGCCCTGCTGCTTTCGGCAGCAGGCACAGTAGGAGCAACCGCCCCGAAAGGAGTATTCTCCGTAGGACCGGGCGTCTATGTAACGCTGGCGGACGAGAACGAGCAGAGGGATGCTACATCCAATTTGTTCAAGTGGCGTGAGATCCCATCTTTGGAGCATGACGGATGGAGGGCGTTGACCAGTAGCGAATGGTCGTATCTGTTGGTAACCCGTGATGTTAACGGGAATTCGCTGGGTACCGTAAATGGCAAGCCTGGTCTTATCATTCTTCCGGATAACTTTGTGTTACCCGAAGGCTTGTCTTTTATCGGCAACCATGCTCATTTCGAAGAGAACATATACAGTTCTGCTGAATGGGCACAGATGTCGGCTGCCGGTGCAGTGTTCTTGCCGGCGGATGGCTATGGTTATAATGACGGATCATACAAAACGGATAATGTAAATTTGCAAGGTAATTACTGGTCTTCTACCCCAAATCCGAGTGCATCGGAGAAGGCTTATGTTATCCAATTTGAGGAAGCAACAATCCATAACAAACAGTCCTATGACACGACAATGTACTACAGCGTTCGCTTGGCGCAGACGGTAACCGTGTTGGACGAGAACGATGATGCAACCACTTTCTCCTCTAAGTTCGCTGCGGCCAGCACGAAAGACTATGCGCTCATGAAACGTACGCTCTATAAGGACGGTTATTTCAATACGATATGTCTGCCCTTTAATGTGAACAGCATCGCCGCTTCGCCTTTGGCAGGCGCGGAAATCTACACCTTCGATGGCGGCAATGTCGTGGAGACCGGTTCGGGCAATGAGTTGCAACTCCAACTCTCTCCTCTGTCCGGCGATCAGTTAACCAAAGGCGTACCGTACATGATCCGTTGGACCTCCGGTGATGACCTGTCGTTCCTGAAATTCGATAATATCGTTTGGGGAACTGGTAGCGCTGCCGGTCAGACGGGCGATGCGAAGGTGACTTTCCGTGGTTTCTATCCGATGACCCATATTGAGGAACTGAACCATTATAACCTCTTCCTCGGAGCGGACGATGTGCTCTACTGGCCTATCGCGGATGGCAAGAGCATGAAAGGCTTCCGGGCGTATTGGCTGGTTGATCCCGGTCAACCGAGTCCGGCTCCTGTCTATCGCGGTATGCCCGCTTCGCTGCATATCCGCCGGATAACGAGTGTCACGACAGGGTTAGAGAACGAAGAAATGAAAAAGAAGAGTGCAAAACTATTGCGTGAAGGACGTGTGGTCTTGCTCATCAATGGTGAACCATATAGCATAGGAGGGCAGAAATTATGAGAAAGCAATATTCACAACCTTCCATGTCCGTGCAGACAATTGTGATAGCAGGTCAAACCCTTTGCGCGAGTAGCATGCCGGTAGGCGGCGGAAGCTCGCAAGGTGGCGCACGTGCGCCGGAACGAATAATCGAAGACTAAATGTAGAATAATTCAAAACAATGAACAATATGTTACAGGTAAAAAAATCTAACAGACCAAAGGTCGGTCTAACAGCGTTAGCGGTCGCACTTCTAACAGTGCTAACGGTCTTCTTTGCGGGCTGTAAGAAGGACAAAGAAAGCGAACCGGTTGATCCTTTTGTTACTCCGGGAGACACACCGAATCCCAATTGGGTCATCACCGGCGATAATGACATGTCCGCATCCATGACGTCAATCGTCAAAGTCTCCTTTACTAAGTCGAAAGGAACCCTCGCTGCTTTCATCGGCAACGAATGTCGAGGTATCGCTACCTACAAGGCGGACTACGACCTCTATTGGCTCTTTATCTCACCCGCTGCGGGGGGAGGCGGTAACGTCCAACTGCGTTTCTATTCTCCGGACCTGAAACGCATCTTCGTGGCTACCTCCACTTTCCCCTTCCGCAACGATTCTCCGCTTGGTTATATTACCGCTCCCTACACACCGGAGTGGAAAAAAATGCAATAACATGGCTACGTTTCTTATTATTCTGCAACTGCTCGTCGTGCTGACGATGATCTTCATCGGCGCGAAAGTAGGGTCTATCGGCCTCGGTATCTACGGCATGGTAGGCGTGTTCATCCTCGTCTTCTGCTTCGGGCTCGAACCCGGAGTGATACCCGTCGATGTGATGCTGATCATCGTCAGCGTCATCACCGCCTCTGCGGCACTGCAAGCCGCAGGTGGATTGGATTATATGGTGCAGATCGCAGCGAAAATCCTCCGCCGTCACCCGAGTCGGATCACCTTCTATGCTCCCTTCGTGACCTGGCTGTTCTGTTTCTTAGCAGGCACTGCCCATACCTGTTATGCGCTGCTCCCCATCATCTCGGAGATAGCCTACAAGGCGAAAGTGCGCCCGGAGCGACCGCTCGCCGTCTCCACGATTGCGGCGTCCTTGGGTATCACCGGCTCACCGGTGTCGGCGGCTACGGCGGCTATCTTATCCTCCACCATGCTCGGTGGGGCGGGAATCGGTATTAAGGAGATCATGATCATCACCGTGCCGGCTTCGCTCATCGCGATCTTTGTGGCGGCACTCGTGCAGAACTTCGTCGGCAAACCCCTCGAGCAAGATCCCGAGTACCAACGCCGTGTGCGTGAGGGACTGATTGACCCCGAGACAGAAGCCGTTCAGGAAGAAAAGGCGGAACATAACCCGCGCGCTATGTGGGCGGTATTAGCGTTCCTGCTGGGCGTGATTCTGGTAGTCCTCTTCGGCGCTATCCCTGCCATCCGACCGCAATTCCGAGGCGAACCGATGAACATGAACTATATCATCGAGATCATCATGATGAGTATCGCCGCCTTGATCCTCTTTGTCGGCAAAGCAGACGTGCGCGTGGCGGTCAAAGGCAACGTCTTTGCGTCCGGTATGAACGCCATGGTGTCAATCTTCGGTGTGGCGTGGATGGGTAGCACCTTCTTCCTTGGTAACCAAGAGGTCATCATGGGATCCGTAGCCGGTATCTTCACCTCATGGCCGATCCTGTTCGCGATACCGCTGTTCCTGTTCAGCATCATGCTCTTCTCGCAGGCTGCTACGGCGAAGACCCTCTATCCGGTCGGTTTGGCGCTCGGCGTGCCGCCGCATATCCTGCTGGCGCTCTTCCCGGCTGTCAACGGCTATTTCTTCCTGCCGAACTACCCGACGGAGGTAGCCGCTATCGGTTTTGACCGGACAGGCACCACGCATATCGGTAAGTACGTCGTCAACCATTCCTTCCAACTCGCCGGCTTCATCACCACCTTTGTCTCCATCGGCATCGGTTGCCTGATCGCCTGGCTGCTGTTCGGATAAATAGCATCCCTGCTAACTCTACCCAAGAGACGGAGCACGTCCATCGTGCCCCGTCTCTTTTTGTCTCTAAACCTTATACTTTATACCGAAAAATCATCGATTTCGCGAGCAATGTGGGTACTTAGGTCGCGAAAACGAGCAAAATTTTTCTTTTGGAACTAATTAAGTGAATTTTTAATTTATAATTTTTAATTTTTAATTGATTTATTTGCGTGTTTTTTACAAAAAAATGCAATTATTTTTGGCTATATCAATTTTTTTTTGTACCTTTGCGGCGAATTTAAAATAAACAATAGTATGAAACAGGTTCACATGGGCGGATATTCAATCGTTATCCCCGAAAATTATGTCCACCGCGTCAAGGTGAGCCGAGTAAAAGGTTCACGCGATGTTAGACTTAGACTTGCCAAAGGAGAGCAATCTGCTTCAGTTACCGGTGCTTTTGCGAAATATCCCTGCTGGGAAAGCGACTTACACTAAACTTGCACTTTGGGATACCGGTGCCGAGATGTCGGGTATTTGTGAGGAATTGGCTACGTGGCTTCAATTGGAGTTACGTGATGAAGGCATGTATATGCAATCCGCATCCGGAACGGTCTCTGTGAAAGTCGCTAACTGCCAGTTTGAACTACCATCGGGTGAGGTCTTCGAACAAGATGTTTTAATTCTTCCGACGAACGACACACCTGCTATACTTGGTTTGGATATTATTAAGCAGGGGTTCTTCTCTCTTAAACCGGAAGATGAGAGTTTGCATTTTCACTATGAATTACTATGACATATTAGCATTCTGCTATCATAATCCATCCCTGTAGATCTATTCTGCAGGGTGTTTTTTTATATATGATTAGTCGCTGCTCCAATACTCTTTCTCTGTTCACGAATTAACCGAATTAAACGAATTTTTTGATATATGCAAGACTTAGGTCGCGAAAAGTGATAAAAAATCGTCGATTTCGCGAGCAATGTAGGTACTTAGGTCGCGAAAACGAGCAAAAAATCATCGATTTCGCGAGCAATGTGGGTACTTAAACCAAGCAGCTCTGCTGCTCAAACAAAACCCAAAGGGTTCAAACCATCAATGAAAAATCGCTCTTTGGGGCGATTTTTCTCTTTTTATTTGCATATATGCAAAAAAAAGTGTACCTTTGCACAAAATTTGCAATCAGACATATGAAAGAAATCAGTACAAAGAAACTTTTGGAGACCATTATTGAGGGTGTCCGCAACCGTAAAGGTCAGCGAATTGTGACTATTGACCTGCGCAAGATCAAAGAAGCCCCGGTGGAGTATATGCTCATTTGCGAGGGACAGAGTAACACGCAGGTAGCTGCTATAGCAGACGAGATCGATGATTTTGTGCGTACCACTACGCATGTTCACCCCCTTTCCGTAGCCGGACAGGAGAATGCTGAGTGGATCGCCATGGATTACGGCACGATATTTGTTCATGTGATGCAGCGTGAACCCCGTGCGTTCTACGACATCGAGCATCTCTGGGCAGACGGAAAAATTACCGAACTGCCGGAAGTTTTGTAAATTGACGATTTGACGATTGACGAGGTACGATTGATGGACGATTGAGAATAATTGACGATTGTCCGCCGCGTAAATCGTAAATAAATAAAACTCGTCAATAAATCGTACATCGTACATCTTTAAATCGTACATATTTTTTATGTCAACTGGAAAGAAGCGGATCAATCCGCAAATGAATAACAACGAGCAGCCTTCGGGTCCGCGTAGATGGGGTAGTATCCTCCTCTACACGATCGTCTTTGCACTTTTGGGAATCTATTTCTTTGGCAATGACGACCGTCGCGGAGCGAGCAAGGAGCTCAGTTATACCAAACTAACGGCGTATATCGAGGCGGACGCGGTGGATAAGATCACCGTGTATGACGACCTCAGTCTCAAAGCTACCGTCAAACCCTCCAAGTACACCTTGGTGTTCAGTTCGCAGGGAGACGGTGAGCAGGCACGCGGGCAGCTGCAGGTACAGGTGCCTTCCGTGGAGGAGTTCGCCAAGTATATCGACACGGTCAACGCTTCGCGTAAGGCGAACGGTTTGGCGGTGATCGACGTGAAATACGACAAGTCGCACGACTACTGGTATCTGCTGCTGGTCAATATCCTGCCTTTTGCGCTGATCATCTTCTTCTTTGTGATGATGAGCCGCGGCATAGGCGGTGCAGCAGGTGGTATCTTCGGTGTGGGCAAGGCGAAAGCGCAGCTTTTTGACCGCGATAAGAAGGACAAAGTGACCTTCGCCGACGTAGCCGGTCTGTATGGCGCTAAGCAGGAGGTGCAGGAGATAGTGGCTTTCCTAAAGAACCCCGAGAAATACACGGAGATAGGTGCCAAGATCCCGAAAGGCGCGCTGTTGGTAGGTCCTCCGGGAACGGGTAAGACCCTCTTGGCGAAAGCCGTAGCCGGTGAAGCCGACGTGCCGTTCTTCTCGATGAGCGGTTCGGATTTCGTGGAGATGTTCGTGGGCGTAGGAGCCAGCCGTGTGCGTGATCTCTTTGCGCAGGCGAAAGCGAAAGCGCCGGCAATCATCTTCATCGATGAGATAGACGCCATCGGTCGTGCGCGTGGTAAGAACGTCATGACCGGCGGTAACGACGAGCGGGAATCGACCCTCAACCAGCTGCTGACGGAGATGGACGGTTTCGGTACCAACTCGGGTGTGATCATCTTAGCGGCTACTAACCGTGCCGACGTGCTCGATGCAGCCCTGCTGCGTGCCGGACGTTTTGACCGTCAGATACATGTGGAGCTGCCCGACCTGCAGGAACGTAAGGAGATCTTCCAAGTACACCTCCGTCCGCTCAAGCTCGATGATACCGTGGATATCGATTTCCTGAGCAAGCAGACCCCGGGTTTCTCGGGTGCCGACATCGCAAACGTGTGCAACGAGGCAGCGCTGATAGCGGCACGTGGGGAACGTAAGAAAATAGGCAAGCAGGATTTCATGGACGCTGTGGATCGTATCGTCGGCGGTTTGGAACGTAAGAACAAGATCATGACCGACGATGAGAAACGGTCGATCGCTTACCACGAAGCCGGACACGCAACCATCAGCTGGATGCTCCGTTGGGCAAACCCCTTGGTCAAAGTGACGATCGTGCCGCGTGGAATGGCTTTAGGCGCTGCGTGGTACCTGCCGGAAGAGCGGCAGTTGACCAACGAGGATCATATCCTCGACGAGCTCTGTTCGCTCTTGGGCGGACGTGCTGCCGAGCAGCTGTTCCTGAACCAGACCTCCACCGGTGCCCTCAACGACCTTGAGCGTGCTACCAAACAGGCGTACGCCATGGTGGCTTATTACGGAATGAGCGATAAACTGAAGGACATCAGTTTCTATGACTCCACCGGTCGCTACGACTACGGTTTCACCAAGCCTTATTCGGAAGACACAGCGACCTTGATTGACGAGGAGACCAAGCGAATCATCGCCGACCAGATGGCACGTGCCAAGAAGATCCTGACCGACTACGAAGAGGGACACCATCAGTTGGCACAACTGCTCATCGACCGCGAGGTGATCACCTCCGAAGACGTAGAGCGTATCCTCGGTCCGCGTCCGTGGAAGAGCCGTGGAGACGAGCTGCTGGAGGTCAACGCAGCTCTCGCTGAAGCGGCAAAACCCAAGAAACGTGCGCCCCGTAAGAAGAAAACGGAGACAACATCAAACGATATCAAACAAGATCAAACTATATCCAACAATGAAAAAACTACTGCTTAACTCCTTGTTGCTATTCGTAGCAATGAGCCTTGCGGCGCAAGAGGCGCCGGAGAAACTGCCAATCGACCCGCAAGTTCGGTACGGCAAGTTGGACAACGGATTGACCTATTACATCCGTCATAACGAGCAACCCAAACAACGTGCTGAGTTCCACATCGCACAGGCCGTGGGTGCCATCCTCGAGGAGGATCATCAGAACGGTTTGGCGCACTTCTTGGAGCACATGGCGTTCAATGGTACCCAGCATTTCCCGGGCAAAGGAATCATCAATTATTTCGAGTCCGTGGGTGTTAATTTCGGTGGAAACATCAACGCTTATACCTCTATCGACGAGACCGTCTATCGTCTCTCGGACGTGCCGACCTACCGTGCCGGTATCATCGATAGTGCGTTGCTGGTCATGCATGACTGGAGTTGCGGTCTGCTCCTTCTGGACGAGGAGATCGATGCCGAGCGTGGCGTGATCCTCGAGGAGTGGCGTACCGGACGTACCGCACGCAGACGTATATGGAAGAAACTGAACGAGCTCATGTACCCGGGTACGCAGTACGCGAAACGCGATGTCATCGGCGACACCGCAGTCATCAATAACTTCGAGTACCAAGCGCTCCGTGACTACTACCATAAATGGTACGGTCCCGACAACCAAGCGATCATCGTAGTCGGTGACATCAACGTGGACAGTATTGAAGCGAAGATACAAGCCCTTTGGGCAGATGTACCTCGTCGTGCTAACTACGGAGAGCGTCCGATCTACACCGTCAACCATAACGACAAACCGCTCGTAGCTATTGTCACCGACCCCGAAGCCGAAGGTAGCCGTATCACGTTCGAGTATAAGTTCGACCAGCTGCCCGAGATGCTGCAAGGTACCGCACAGGAGTATATGCTCAACGGAATGCGTGACTTGGTGTGCGAAATGCTCAATAACCGTTTCTCGGAACTGGCTCTCAACCCCGATGCTTCTTTCGCAGGAGCTCTGTCGTACTACGGCGAGACAGCGAAGAAGATGGACGCTTTTGAGGTGATCTTTGTGCCCAAAGAGGGACGTGAGACCGATGCTCTTAACGACCTGATCTTCCAACTGGAGAAGATGCACCGTTACGGCTTCACCAACGCGGAGTTGGAGCGTGCCAAGAACGACAAACTCAACGCGATGGAGAAAGCTTACAACGAGCGTAACACCCAGAAGAACATTACCCTTGCTCGCGAATGTATCCGTCATTTCGAGAACGGCGAGTCGATGCCGGGTATCGAATGGGAGCACGATTTCGTGTTGGCAACGATGCCGCTCGTGTCGCTGGATAATGTCAACAGCGTAGCGAAAGCGCTCATTCATGCGAACCCGACCGTAGCTGTCTCCGGTCCCGAGAAAGAGGGTGTTAACATCCCGTCTGAGGCAACGATCTTAGCAGCTCTCTCTGCTCAGAGCGAGTTGGCTATCGAGGCACCGCAGGAGGAGCAGGTGGACACCGAGCTCGTGAAGAAAGCACCGCGTAAGGGTAAGATCAAGAACTTCCGCGAGAACACCACCATCGGCACCGTCGAATGGACGCTCTCCAATGGTATCAAGGTGGTCTTCAAACAGACTGATTTCAAGGCAGACGAGATCCTCATGCAGGCTTTCTCGGACGGTGGAATGTCGCTCGTGAAGACCGAAGATCTGCCTTCGGCTGAGTTAGCTACGATGATCGTGGAGATGTCCGGTATAGGCTCTTTCAACGCTACCCAATTGGTAAAAGCCCTCTCGGGTAAGACTGTCTCCGTTTCGCCGGAGATTGACGAGTACTTGGAGCGCTTGACCGGCTCGTCTTCCGTCAAGGATTTTGAGACGATGCTCCAACTCATGTATCTCTATTTCACCGCTCCGCGTCGTGACGAGGAGGCTTATCAGACGACCCTTAACGTCCTCCGCAGCCAACTCGCTAACCGCGATAAGAACCCCAAGATCACGTTCTCCGACTCCGTACAGATGATGTCCACGAATCACTCGGAGCGTACGATCCTCATGACGATGGAGACGCTTGAGCGCGTGTCGCTGGACAAAGCCCTCGAGGTGTACAAAGAGCGTTTTGCGAACCCTGCTGACTTCACCTTCACCTTCGTTGGTAATATCAACCCCGCTGACCCGAAGGTCAAAGATCTGATCTGTCAGTGGCTCGGCGGACTGAAGACCAAGAAGACCCGTGAGCAGGTAGTGGATCATCATATTCAGGTGGCTCCGGGCAAACAGAAGAACTATTTCAGCCGTAAGATGGAGACCACTACGGCTTCCAACCGCATCCAATATACCTCGTACGAGATGCCGTTCTCCATGGCTACCGAGCTGAATATGGAGATGATCGGACGTATCCTCTCGACCCGCTATCTGGAGTCTATCCGTGAGCGTGAAGGCGGTTCGTACGGAGTAGGTACCTACGGCTACGCTTCGATGGTTCCGTCTCAGAAAGCAGTGCTCCTCATGCAGTTTGACACCGACCCGCTCAAACAGGAGCGTCTCATGCAAATCATTCACGAGGAGATAGATACCATCATTGCGAACGGTCCGTTAGCAAGCGACTTGCAGAAAGAGAAAGAGTCGATGCTCAAGGATTTCCAAGAGGATCTGGAGAAGAACTCATGGCTGCGTTACGCGCTGCGGATGTACTACGCACATGACTTGGATTATATCAACGCCTATCGTCCCGCAGTGGAAGCGATCACGGCTGAGACCGTTCAGGCTACCCTCAAGCAACTCGTTTCTGCCGGAAACGTCTTCGAGGTAGTCATGTTCCCAGAAAAGTAATTAATAATTAACAATTAATAATTAATAAGGCGTTCTATGGGGTTTTGTACAAACTGAAATGTCCGTACATATTCTTTTAGTCCGTACCAAACTCCGTGAGCCCTTTGTAAATTGTAAATTGTACATTGTACATTGTACATTGAGTAAGTTTTTTCTCATAGCAGGCGAAGCGTCGGGAGATCTGCACGCGGCAGCGCTCATAGAGCAGCTGCTGCGGCATGATCCCGAGGCGCAGTGCGCAGGACTCGGCGGCGACAAGATGGCTGCCGCCGGGTGCCGCTTGTATCAACATATTCGCCAAATGGCGTTTATGGGCTTTGCTGCGGTATTGGCTAATCTGGGTCAGATCCGCCGTAACTTCCGCATCGCCGAACAAGCACTCCTCGATGAGAAACCCGACGCGCTGATCCTCATTGACTATCCGTCCTTTAACCTCCGTATAGCGAAGTTCTGCCGTACCCATCTGCCCCAAACCAAGATCTACTATTATATCCCGCCGAAAGTGTGGGCTTGGAAAAAACGCCGCATTCACGAGATCGCCGCTCTTTGCGATGAGGTATTAGGTATCTTCCCATTCGAGCCTGCTTTCTATGCCCAATACGGCTATTCCTGTACCTATGTCGGCAATCCCACCGCCGAGGAAATCTTACAGCGTAGCGGTCTAACAGCGAAGCGGTCTAACAGTGAAACGGTCTTACAGCGAAGCGGTCATAGTATAGCTCTTCTCCCTGGCTCCCGTCCTTCGGAGATCAGTCATTGCCTGACGAAGATGCTCGATGCTGCAAGGCAGTATCCCGACTATCGTATCGTGGTCTGCGCTGCCCCGGGAATAGACGATGCTTTCTATGCACCCTACTTGCGCGAAGGAGAGACGCTGACGAGGGACACTTATTCCGCCGTGCAGCAAGCTGCAGCAGCAGTAGTCAACTCCGGTACCGCTACCTTGGAGACCGCTCTGATCGGTTGTCCGCAGGTAGCTGTCTATCATCTGGCGCTCTCACCCCTCATCGGTCTGATCCGTTGGGCACAACCTCTGGTGTTCTCTATCCCGTATTTTACCTTGGTGAATATCATCGCAGGCAAAGAGGTCATCCGTGAGTGCGTTGCCAATGATTTCAAGACCGAGAAAGTGGCTGCCGAACTCGGTCGTTTGCTTACCGACGAAGCATACAAAAAAAATATGCTCGCGTCCTACGAGCATATTCGTTCTCTCTTGGGCACTCAGCCCGCTGCGGCTACTGCCGCTTCTATCATCACATCGAAACCATAAGTGCCGCTAAGATATACGGCAGGGCACCGATGAGGATTCCTTTGCTAAGCCGCCATGTGTCCGTGGTGTAGAAGACAAAGATCAGCGCCAAATCCGGAAAGACGCTGACCAACAGCAGTTTGCTCAATACCCCTCCGGCTTGGAACTGCAAGGTCTGCAACGGATACCAGAGGTTCATCACATCGATGTACGTCAACCCGAAGATGCCCGGTATCAGGATCCCTGCTACTATACCTATCCAATATCGGTCAAAGCGATCCATAGTCCGTCCAATCTATTGTAATAGGCGTAATGGAGAGCATCTGATGCTCCATCGCCCAGATATCGGTGTCGGTAGCCGAAGGCTCGTCATTGATGAACTCACCCGCTAATTTCCAACCGCTCGTTACTCCTTCCGGCAACGCCTCTTGCAGCGGAACCAACTCGTTTGCCCAATGCCCTACGCACTGTCTCGTCCAGCGGATACCTTCTATCTCGCCTACCGGCGCATTGATATTAAAGCACGTCCGAGGCGCAATACCGTCTTCCAACAGATGTTGCGTCACGTCCGTCAGGAAAGGCTGCAACCAGTGCAGATCGACGTCCAAGGCGTGGTCGTTGATAGACCATCCGATTGCCGGAATACCTTTCTCTGCCGCTACCAGACACGCACCCATCGTACCCGAATACATGGTATTGACCGCTGCGTTACTGCCGTGGTTGATACCCGAGACGACGAGGTCAATAGGCTTGTCCTTGAGGACGACCTCACGCGCTAATTTGATGCAGTCAGCAGGGGTGCCGTTGGTCGTATAGACCTCTGCGCCGTTCAGGTCATGTTCCTCTACGCGGCGCAGGTAGATAGGCGGTACGACGCTGATTGCCGCACCGAAACCGCTGCGCGCACCCTCAGGAGCAATCACCGTCACATGACCGAGCTTGGTCATCTCCTTGGCTAACAGACGAATACCTGCCGTACCCCATCCGTCATCGTTGACAACTACTATATTCATTAACAATCTGAAATCTGAAATCTGAATTCTGAAATCTGAAATCTTAATTCTTGACTACGTCAATCACTTGTTGTGCAAGCTCGTTGGCACGCTCCATGGTTGCAGCCTCTGAATAGACGCGGATGATCGGCTCGGTGTTCGATTTGCGCAGATGAACCCATCCGTCCGCAAAATCGATCTTCACGCCGTCACGGTCATTGACGCGTTCGTTCCGATAGAGCTCTTTCACGCGTGCAAGGATTGCATCGACGTCCGTCTCCGGCGTGAGGTCAATACGGTTCTTGCTGATACAGTAGTCGGGCAGGGTACGACGCAGTTCGCTCACTTTCATATTCAGATGTGCCAAATGGCTGAGGAACAGCGCAATACCTACCAACGCATCGCGACCGTAGTGGCACTCCGGATAGATGACACCACCGTTGCCTTCACCTCCGATAACCGCGTGTACGCGTTTCATCTCCGCTACGACATTCACTTCGCCTACCGCACTGGCACTATACTCGCCGCCATGAGCTCTCGTCACGTCGCTCAACGCACGGGTACTGGACATATTGCTGACCGTGTTGCCCGGGGTGTGACGCAGGATATAATCCGCTACGCTCACCAGCGTGTATTCCTCGCCGAACATCTCTCCGTTCTCGCAGATGATCGCCAGACGATCGACATCCGGATCCACTACAAAACCGACATCCGCCTTACCGCTCTTGAGCAGGTCGCTGATCTCGGTCAGGTGCTGAGGCAGCGGCTCTGGATTGTGCGGGAAACGTCCGTCCGGAGTGCAGTTCAGCTCGATGATGTTCGTTACGCCTACGGCTTTCAAGATCGCCGGAATAGCTAATCCGCCTACCGAGTTCACGCAGTCGATAGCTACCGTGAAATTCTTCTTCCGGATAGCCTCGGTATCTACTAATTTCAGTTTCAGTACCTGTTCTATATGGTAGGGCAGGTAGTCCTTTTGGGTCATGTGTCCCAACTCATCCACCTCAGCGAAGCTGAAATCCTCTTTCTCTGCTAACGCCAAAACTCCCTTGCCTTCTGCATCGTTGAGGAACTCACCCTTCTCGTTGAGCAACTTAAGGGCGTTCCACTGTTTGGGGTTGTGACTTGCGGTGAGGATGATACCACCTGCTGCGTGTTCGCCGGTAACGGCTAACTCGGTCGTCGGCGTACTTGCCAAACCGATATTCACTACGTCGTAACCCATCCCCATGAGCGTGCCGCAAACGATCTGCTCGACCATATGACCGCTCAGACGCGCGTCACGACCGACCACGATCACCTTGTTCTCCGGCATCGCTGCACGGCGTTGCGTAGCATAAGCAGCGGTGAAACGGACTATATCTACGGGATTCAGACCCTCTCCTACGCGACCACCAATAGTGCCGCGGATTCCTGAAATAGATTTTACTAAACTCATATTTATGGTTTTACATTGATTTTCAATATATATACATAGGGCGTCACGGACATCTCATCCGCCTCAAAGCCCTGTTTGCTGGGCACGATGATCTCGCACTCGGAGTCCGAGTACTTCATTAGCCTTACCGCCTCGTGCCATCCTACCGCTTCGCAGCTGCTCAGATCGCCGTATTGGAACTCATAGGGGTGCGCCTGTTCCATCGTTGTCCAATAGCTCAGCGTGTCGGGATTCTCCGTCAGGTCGAACTTCTTGTACCTCGTCACGATCACATCTTTCGCTACCACTTGGATGCTGTCCCCACGACGACGCAGATGGAAGTACAACTCATCGTACCCGTCCACCTGATAGTAGTCTTTCTCGCCCCAAACATAGTCCTCTGCCGGTTCGGTGGTGAGGATATTCAGCCCTTTGCGGCTGATATAGTTCTTAATCAGCTTCTTCTCTTTCTTGCGAAGGTTGGAATACGTGTTCGATTTGCATCCTACCATCGTCAAGGCGAGGCCTGCTAATAAGAGAAATACAATTTTTTTCATCTATTTAATCTCTAATTCAATAATTACATTTTCGTAAGGCGGCACCTGTGCCGTTCCTTTTATTCCGTAGGCGGCGTACCAAGGGGCAATAAGTCGCATCTTTGCGCCGTGATACCATTCTCGGATGTTCGCGTCAATGGCTGCGGGTACCTCGTATTTACCGGCTTTGAACCGCTGTTCGGTGTCGCTGTAGAGCTTGCCTTCCAAACTGCTCACACGCATATATACCGTGCATTCCTCGCCCTCTTGGATCTTCTCCTCCTCTGTCCGACCGACATCATACATATGCACCCACGTGCCCATTTCGTACTGGGCATAAGGTTCTCCTTGTGCCTGAACGAGGTGCAGCAACGTAGCGTCCGCACTCTCTCGGAGCTGCTGATTGAGTTCCAGCAACGCCAACTGCGTACTGTCCGCTTTCGGCGTCTCGCCTTTACGCTGACTCGGTATCTGCGGTCCTTTTCCACCGCAACTCACCATCACCGCCGCACAACTAACTACTATAAACTTATAAACTTCTCTCAACTCTCAACTCTCAACTCTCAACTATCTTACTTCTCACTCTCCCCGATTTTCTGTTTGCGGTACTCACTCGGCGTCATTCCGTAGGTGTTCTTGAAGCATTTGGAGAAATACCGGCTGTCGTTCATTCCGACCATATAGGTCACTTCGGTGATATTGTATTTGCGGTCTTCTAAGAGTTGCGCGGCACGTTTGATTCGCATCTCACGGATGAACTCCACCGGACTCAGACCCGTCAGACTCTTCAGCTTATTGAAGAAGACCGTGCGACCCATATTCATCTCTTCCACCAGCTCATCGACCGTCAGGGTGTTGTTGTCCATGTTTTTGTCCATGATATCCAGCAGCTTGGCAAGGAACGTATCTCCCGGTACCGAATCATCGGTCTTCTGCGGCTCCAGACGCATCAGACGCTGACGGTAACTCTGTTCCAACTGCGCGCGTTGCGTCAATATATTATGTACGCGGGCACGCATGTATTCCGGCTCAAACGGCTTGGTCACATAGTCATCCGCACCGTACTGCAGAGCCTGCAAACGACTCTCAATAGCCGTCTTGGCGGTAAGCAAGATCACCGGAATATAGTCCGTGTCAGGGTTCTGTTTGATGAATTGCGTTAACTCCAAACCATCTACATTCGGCATCATCAGATCGGTGATCACGAGGTCAATCTGCTTGTTGCCGATGATCTGTTTGGCTTCCTCTCCGTCCGCCGCGCACTCAACTTTGTAATCGTGGCTGAAGATACCGCTTAGGAACTGCCGCATCTCTTTGTTGTCGTCCACCACCAAGATCGTTCTCCTATTATCGCTCTGATCCTGCGTCAACTGATCCATCTTCTCCTCGAAACTGTTGCCTTGCGGAGGTACAATAACGGTCGGTTCGTCGGTGATAAAGTCCACATCAGATCCGAAATGTTCCTTACCCGTGTGTAGCATGATCGTCACCGTTGTGCCTTTGCCTACCTCGCTCTCCACCTCTATGTGACCGTGGTGTAGATCCACCAACTCTTTGGTCAGGTTCATGCCGATACCGGTACCGGTGATATTGTTCGAGTTCAGCTCGTTGTTGCTCGAGAAACGCTCAAAGAGCACGCTCCGTTTATCCGGCGCTATACCGATTCCTTCGTCCTCTACCGCTAAGGTCACAAAGCCCGGTTTGGAATCGATCTTCACATGGATTTGCTTGCCCGAAGGCGTGAACTTAAACGCATTGCTCAGCAGGTTCCAAAGGATCGTGTCCATTCTTCCGCGATCCACCCACACGGTCGAATCCTCCGCTTTGTTCTCCACCGAGAACTGAATATGTTTGTCGTACGCCTCTTTCTGGAAATTCGAGCAGGTCTCGTTCACCAAATCACTCAGCAGCGTCTTCTGCACCTTCAGTTTCATCTTCTGGTTCTGCACCTTGCGGAACTCCAACAGCTGGTTCACCATCCGCAACATTCGCTGGCTGTTACTCTGGACAATCTCCAACTGACTGCGGACGCTCTGACTGATTCGCTCGGTCTGCAGGATATTCTCTATCGGTCCTACAATCAGCGTCAGCGGAGTACGTAACTCATGGCTGATATTCGTGAAGAAACGAAGCTTGATATCCGTCACTTGTTGCTCCACTTTCACTTTCTGCCGCAAGGCATTGACGACACCTATCGCGTAGCCTATTCCCGTGATAACCAACAGAGAACCAAGGATATACAGTACCAAAGCCCACCACGTCAACCACCATGGACGATGCACGATGATCAGCAGCTGTTTCTCGTTGCTCACATCGCTTCCTTCATGGTTCGTGGAACGCACATGGAAGATATACCGTCCGTGACGAAGATGGTTATAGGTCACCCGTCGTACGCCTTCCGCGTATCTCCAATCCGCGTCAATACCGTCCATCTTATAGGTATAGACGATCTTATGCGTCCGGATATAATCCATCGCAGCGTACTCAATGGTCACACTGCTTCCGTCTTCCAACTCGATGGTGTCGCCTTCCAACAGTTCATCCTCTGCCTCCACACGCGTGATTCGCATCGGCGGAACGAAGGTCGAACGGCGTACACGCGAAGGAGAGAATGCGCAATAACCGTTCGAGTAACCGAACAGGATCGTTCCGTCCGGCGTACGAAGAGCCTCCGCCTCCGTAAACCATGTGTTGTGTTCGCCGTCCAAAGCGTCATAGAAATACAGTTCCCCGCTCTCTAAATTCAGCTGTGCGATGTCGTTCTCGGAACTGAACCACAGGTTCTTACCGTCTCCCGCCATACTCAGAATGATGTCGTGGAAAGTCTCTACACGCTTGATCTCCGGCTTCTCGTCCTTGGGATCAAAAGTCAGCAAACCGCCACCGAAAGAGCCTAACCACAGACGGTCTTGGCTATAATAGATCGTACGAATATCGTAACTCGGCAGCACCGTGCTTTCTTTGGTCTCCAAGTTAATGCGCAGTACACCGGTCGTTGTGCCACACCATAAAGTCTCGTCAACGATCTCTATATCACGCACTTTCATTCCGTTACCCACTACCATCGGCTCGCCCCATTGTTGACGCTCTTCGTTCCAAGGAATGATGTTCACACCGCCTCCGTAGGTAGCTACATACAGCGTTCCGTCTCGTCCCTCCTCGATGTCATAGACATCCGGATGAGTCGTCGGAATCTGCTTCTGAGCCTTCGTCTTGGCGTTTACTACCATGAAAAGACCGTTGCCTTTCGTTCCGTACAGCAGCCCGTGACGGCTATCCAACGCGCAATAGACATTCGTCTCTGATTTGACGAGTTTCAGCACCTCGCCGTTCTTGAGTTGCACAAACGCGCGCACCTCACCATTATCCTGTGCCGACTGCCGCATATCAAACAGCTTGTACGGAGTAGGCTCCATGTTCACGCAATCCACACCGCCGTCATAGGTCGCTATCCACATCTGTCCGTCACGGTCCATATACGCCGTGTGAATCATATTCGTCAGACCCTCAATAGGATACACCAACTCATCCTTCTCGAAGTCATAGTAACTCCATCCGCCACCGGTCGGGTTCACCCATGTACGACCTTGGTTATCTTCCAACAGGAAGAAATGCTCCCTCAATCGACCGGCATAACGGCTGTCCAACGGAGGAGTGAAGCGTTTCCATTGACCGTCTCGGTAACGAAGGATTCCGTACGTGTCATCGGCTTGCCAGATCACACCGTGCGAATCCACTTTCGTTTTCTTGTCCGCCTCGCTCATCTTCAGCAGCATCCCTTCCGGCAGACTGTCGTAAGGCTGCTCTACCGTCACCTTGCGAGACGCATCCAAACGGTAGAAATGACCATCATATGTACCCCACCAAATCTGCTCTTCTTCGTCTTCGTATATCAGGTCAACACGGTTGTTCACACGTGCCTCTACTCCTTCGTTCATCGCCTTGTAAACTTGGAACGTGTAGCCGTCAAATCGGTTCAGACCGTCCCATGTACCGAACCACATAAAGCCCTGCTTGTCTTGCAAAATAGCCATTACGGTGTTCTGGCTCATTCCATCTTTGATGGAGTAGTGCTGTACGATATAGTGCTCGTGTGCAAAAACACAAAGCATCTGGATACACAGCGTGAGCAGAATGATAAAACGTTTCATTTTGGTGAGGATTTTCGGTGTTGTGACTTATTTGGATTGATTAGCTATTCGCTCAAGGTAACGACCGTAGTTGGTCTTCATCTCTTTGCCTAATTCAGCCAGCTTCTCCGTGCTGATCCAGCCGTTCCGCCAAGCGATCTCCTCGATACAGCTTACGTAGAAACCCTGCCTGTTCTGGATCGTCGCAATGAAATTACCGGCATCCAACAAACTGTCGCAGTTACCGGTGTCTAACCAAGCGAAACCGCGGCTGAAAAGCTTCACTCTCAGCGTGCCTTCCTCTAAATACAGCTTGTTCAGATCGGTGATCTCGTATTCGCCACGAGCACTGGGCTTCAATGCCGCCGCTTTCTCGCAAACCGTCTTGTCGTAGAAATACAGACCCGGCACCGCATAGTTGCTCTTCGGCTCCGCCGGCTTCTCTTCCAGACTCAGCACCTTGCCCTCTGCATCAAATTCCACCACACCATAGGCACGAGGATCCGCTACTTCGTAACCGAAGATACATGCACCGCCCTCTTCTGCCGACGTTACAGCCTCTTTCAACATGTGACCGAAATGCTGACCGTAGAACATATTGTCGCCTAAGATCAAGCAACCCGGCTCGCCGTTCAGAAACTCTTTGCCTAACACAAAAGCCTGTGCCAAACCGTTCGGCACTAACTGTACTTTATAACTCAACTTCATGCCGATCCGGCTTCCATCACCTAAGAGCTCTTCAAACATCGGCAGATCGCGAGGCGTACTGATCACCAGCACTTCGCGGATACCTGCTAACATCAATGCACTTAACGGATAATAGATCATCGGTTTGTCGTAAACCGGCATGATCTGTTTACTGATTGCTTTGCTCAACGGATACAAACGCGTCGCGCTGCCTCCGGCTAAAATTATTCCTTTCATAGGTACTTGTATAATATGCGTCTGCAAAATTACTACAAAATTTTGAATTACACAAGAATTTTTACCTAAAAATACTTTTTATGTGTATTTTTTCGTATTTTTCGCTCCATTATCGGTCCAATGTCGGTCCGTTTTCGGTCCAATGTCGGTTCAATGTCGGAAGATAATCATCATCTCACGACCTTTTTTTCTGCCTTATTCGCGCGCGCGCACCCGTTCCTTTATATATTATATATTGTTTGCTCCAAAATCCCAAATCACCCATTTTTGCCCAAAATCCACTTTTTGACCCAAAATGACCAAAAATAGGCAAAAATAATGACCATTGATAATCAATGAGTTACAAAGAAAATGCATTTTTAGGTGCATTTTTTTGCAAAAATATTTGGTCATATCAAAAAAAAGCTGTACCTTTGCACTCGCTTTTGAGAAACAAGTGTGTTTCGATTTTCTACCGGAGCCCGGACATTAAAATTCAGATTCTCGAGTGAGAACCTAATTTTTTTGCGCCAAACCGAAGGAAAACATCTTTGAAAGATTGATACAATTAGTGTAGTACAAGAACTGATCGGTCGCAAGACCGAAACAATAAATCCGCCAAGTTTGGCGGATCAAGGTTCCCTAAGATTTCTACACTTGATAAATTCGATTATTCTGAGCTATCTTATAAATTTCTTTTTACAACGAAGAGTTTGATCCTGGCTCAGGATGAACGCTAGCGACAGGC
>ONMU01000093.1 GCA_900319035.1 uncultured Bacteroidales bacterium | reverse complement strand
GAAGGACGTATCAACCGCTATAAGTGTCTGGCTATCCGCAGAAATATCGCGCACCTATTCCCTGACCGGTTCACATGGAATGAGATGTTCGAGCAGGCGAAAGAGGAGTGGCAGCAATACGGTTATTCGGAGATGGTGCCGTTCTGGTGTCTGCCTCGTGAGGTGGTAGCGGCGCACAAGACGGATGGCGTATTGGAATGGATAGAACGTATCGTGCCTATGTACCCGATGAGCCTTGACCAAGGACGTTACCAGCACTTGATAGATATTCTGTCGATGTACCGTCTGACGATGGGTCAGCCTCGGCAGGAGGAATTGTTAGAATTGCTGAAAGGCAAGATAACGCCGGAAGACATGCATAAATTACTAATCGACTTAAGTCCATATAATAAGAACAATGGCAGCACAAATTAAACTCTTTCATCGTTTGTTTTGGCTCTTAGACACCATCTATTCCGCCAAACAGATTTCACTCCCGCAGATAGACAAGCGCTGGGAGCAGTCGCATTACAACGAGAAGCACGAACACGAGTACGGTAAGCGCAATCTGCATCGTCACCGTGAGGACATCGCTGAGTTATTCGGCATTGAGATAGTGTGTGACCGTGCTACCAATTTGTATTCCATCGGTGAACGTGGCGACATCGACCGCAATAGCCTCCGTGCATGGCTGGTGGACACGTTTGCTGTGAGCAACATGGTTAACCTTGCCGGTGACATGAAAGACCGTATCATCTTCGAAGAGACCTCCGAAGGTTCGCGCTATTTATCTACCATCGTTAGTGCCATGAAAGAACACCGAATGCTTTATGCGACGTATCAGGGTTTCAAACGCTCCGAACCTCACTCGTTCCTATTGGAGCCCTACTGTCTGAAGGTATGCCGTCGCCGTTGGTATGTGGTAGGCAAACCAGAAGACCATCCGGAAGAGAAGGAGCCTCGTGTGTATGCCTTGGATCGCATGAAAGATTTGGTGACTGTGGATAAGCCTTATGAGATGCCCAAGAAATTCAATGCCAAGGAGTTCTTTAAGAATCAATATGGCGTAGATAGGACTACCACGGAAGCGGAGAAGATTTTGGTTCGCCTCACGAACTACGATGCTAACTTCATGCGTTCGCTACCTATCCACCATAGTCAAACCGAACTGAAAGAGGAAGGCGGTTTCACATATTTCAGTTTCTATGTCGCACCTACTTATGACTTCATACAGGAGTTGCGCAAGTTCGGTTCGACGCTGGAGGTACTGGAGCCTGCCAGCCTGCGCAAAAAGTTCCAAGAAGAAGCCGAAAACATGCAAAAAATGTACTGCTAAGCAAAAAAATGCACTTTTTTTGAATTTTTTTGCACCTTCGGACTTCAAGTGTCACTACCTATGTAGTAATTTTGCAGCGAAATTAAAAAATCGAGATGTTAAACTGCAAAAAAATTACTACTATGGAACTGAAGAAAAACAAAGCAGAGTTCTTAAACTGCAACTTGGCCGGATTCGGTCACACAGAGGGTTATTTGGTATTGGACGAAATGCGTCCGGGTGACAAGCTGTATATGGTTCGCGAAGATGAGAACAAGCATGATCTGGATGCCATTGCGTTGTTCTACGTTCCGAAGCACGAGTTGCCGAAAGACACACAGCTGTTCAGTATCTCATTAGGCAAGCCCAAGAAAGCGAACGCACAAGAGCGAACGGTGGAAGCGTTGCACGTTGGTTACATTCCCGGTCGTGACAACACCCAACTGGCACAACTGATGGACTTTGGTCACAAAGACATCTTCGAGTGCGTCATCACATACGTTGACAAAGAGGCTCACCCGAACCAGCAAGTGCAAATACGGGTAAACTTGTTAGAGATGAAATAATAAATTGATACTATCATGAAAACGGTTATTTTGAAATGGAACCCCGCGTTCTCATCGTATAACATGCACCACTATCTCTCCGACTTGATTGATATGGTTACAGAGTACGAACCAGACTATAACTGGTCAGTATGGGATTGGAACCAGATTCACGAAGGAGATAGATTCTTCTGGGTGAAAGTCGGCATGTACGGTCAAACAGGTATCGTTGCTTCCGGAAAAATCACTTCGGAGCCGTACAAAGATGAAGACTGGTCAGGTAGAGGTCGAGAGACTTACTACGTTGACTTCCTTCCGGATGTAGCTATCAATCCTGATACGTTGCCCATCCTCACTTGCGAGGAACTGGCGAAAGCCA
>ONMU01000023.1 GCA_900319035.1 uncultured Bacteroidales bacterium | reverse complement strand
TTTGGCTATACGATGCTATTTTTACACCCGTATAGCCAAAAATAATTTACAAAACAAAGAGGTCATTAATCGTTATGTTATTGTTAATGAGCTGATTATAATAATCGTTGTGCTGAGCAGACTTGCTCGTTTTCGCGACCTAAGTCTTGCATATATCAAAAAAAAGTTGTACCCTTGCAGCCGAAATATTAAATGATTCACCAACTGAACATTTTTTGTCTGACTTTTGAACATTTTTGGTTAATATGATACAAAGAGCTGAAATTAAGGAACTTAGGCAACCTGCAGGAGGCAGTTATCTGCATTCGCAGGCAGAAAAACACCATAAAAAAGAGACGGTAACCCGCATGGATTACCGCCTCGATTGATATAGATAGCCTAACGGCTTAGATACCACTGCCGGGGTCACCGCCAATGGGGTCACCGCTAAAGCCGGGATCGGGGCTTCCGGCAAGAACCATCGATTGCAATGCAATAGACGCTACGTTTACTTCCGGTTGAAAATATGTCTTTTTCATAATAATTCTTATTTGTAAATTGTGAATTGTGAATTACTTTACAATCTGACCTTGTGCATTGTAGCGCACGTCATTCTTGATAATAATGAGTTGTCCGTTCACAATGACTTTGGTGCTCTGATTTGCGCTTTGTGCATTCTCTACACCGGTAGCCACGTTCTTACCCTCCACGATGCGTGCGGGCATGCCGCGGTATTTAGGAGCATTGCCCGGAGTCGAAGACTCTACATTCACATAGAAATATGCACGGAACGGCTTGAGCGGGTTGCTGGTGTTCGGCCAGAAGAGTTGGTTGTTCTGTCCGAGGAACAAATAACCGCCTTGGAAGTTGAGACCGTTCGGCATCACGAACGGAGTGAAGGTACCCTTGAAGGTCACGCCGTCGAAAGTAACCGCCATATCGTCAAGAAGCGCATTGTTGATGGTTACGTCCTCAAAATGCAGGTTATCCAGTTGCGAAGCCGCGCTGTATTTCACGAAGTACGGACGACCGGCTACAACAGCATTCACCGGATCGCCGACAGACAGGTTGAGGGTCGTACCTTCTACGCTTGCGCCTGTGAACTCACGGATCTCAACGCCGTTGAGAGAGCTGGCAGCAATCTGCGTAGCGTTCATGTCGAACGGCAAGCAGAGGGTGTTGTACATGTTATTCAGTACAGGACGGTCAATAATCAGTTCGTCAATCGTCTGTCCGTCATACGTCTCCAGGAAGGTCTCTACCTGCGAAACGTCGTTCGGGTCGCCGATCACTACTGCGGTCGGAGTCGGATTAAAATCTAAGGTTTGGAACACCTCGTCTACCCAACTTCCGTTATAGTATGCAAAGCAGATTTGATACGTTTTTCCTGCTTGGAAAGAACCCATATTTTCGAAATTGATCGTTTGCGTGCCGGATGAGATGTCGAACAAGCTCAACCATATTTCGTCATACTTTTCGTCTTCGACGCATTTCACTTTCAGGACCGGAGCATAACCGGTGATACCGGGCACATTAGCCGGATCAAAGTAATACGTCAGCGAAATCGAGTTGTCGCCAACCGCAGGTGTTCCATTGATGACAATGGAGTTTGGCGTCGATGCCGGAGTCGGAGCTGTTTCCGAAACAAGACGAACGGAGCGACGGTTGGGGCGTTGGGATTCGCTACCCGTATCAACGAACCAATCTTCGAAGAAGATTGCATACGCGTAACTACCGTCAGGGTTCGGCGTAGATGCCCAATATTGACCTGCCTCGTTTACGCCGTACACACCATATGCATCGCTATTACCTGCCGCAGGCAAAAAGACTGCGCCATTCTCTTCGTATGCAGCCCATTCCGAACTGCTGATGACATTGTTATCCCATCCGCTATGATCGCTATTGATGGCAGTTCCTTCATAAACATCGGGCAAAAGAATCACACCATGAACACCAGCTACCGTTGCGTGACCATATCTACTGGAGGCATCGGTACGACCATTGAACAGGTAAATCCAATCCTCATTGGTCAGCGTGCGCCAATCACCCTCAATGTTATTACCCCATTCAGTATAGGTAGAATAATCATCACTATCAGGATTATCACCAGTGCCCCAACTAAAGTGGTCGCGGTTATCGCTTGCCTGTGCGTTACCAATAATAGTCCATTGGTTCTCTGCAAAATGCCATCTATCTATATTACCTAAATACTGCAAGTTACCTTTCGAGAAATAAACTACTTTACCGCCGTCAACCGTGAATGCGCCCGGCAGTTTGTCGCCATCTTGCGCAGGGGTCGGAGTCGGTTCAGGGAAGGCTTCTCCTAAACTGAATCTAATCCCAGTAACTTTGAAAATAGTGCTGGCGAGGTCAACACTGGTAGCCTCACCTACCCAACGATAACCTGTTGCTGTCTCCTGCCAAGCACAACTTAATTCATTATGCTGATGCTTCTCGGATACCGTTATCTCAATGCAAAGTATGTTAGCGGAAGTACAAGAGAAAACGAAAGATTTCTCACTATTCATACCGTCAAATATGAAATGGTCATCAATATCAACATAGTGTGCGCGACCATCAACAGCCTTAAGGGAAATACTACCATTAGTGTAGGTCGCTTCGCCCCATTCATCTGCATCAATAGTCTCCAAAATAGCCTCGTCCCATTCAACCGTACTGCTCACCGGAATCAATGCGGCATAGGCTGCTTCAGCTGCAAGCAGTGTGTTGTAGTTGGTTACATAACCCTTTGCCTCAAGGGTAAGATTGCAATACTCACTGCGTGCATAATCAATTCTATGCTTGCATGCGGATGTGAACTCTACGTTACCGATATCGTTGATAGTTTCAATGACATTGTTAACGGATCCCAACATATAATACCTCTCTTCTGCCGCTAAGTAGTCATCGTAGTTGGTTACTTGATCTTTTTGTTCAGGGCTCAATACACGGTATGCATCATATACAGCATTAATAGCGTTAAAACACTCCTGAGTGTAAACAACCGGATTCGGGATCGCGTTGATCAAATCAATGACATTCTGAACCGCCGGATCTACTGTCGGAGTCGATGCCGGATAGCCGATAGTAAGCGTGTTGGTCGCGTACTCCCATGTGAAGGAATAGTTACCTGTTACATCGGCTTGGAAGTAGTATACATCTCCAGAACCGCTGCTGATAACATAACTCGGGTTCTGACGTGTGAATTCATGGTTGTCAGACATCGACACACCATCTACTTTCACGCGGAAGTTATAATAGTAACCTAGTTCCAGTGCTATATTGCTCAGAGTAGCTGTACCGTCACCGTTATCCGTGAAGGCTTCTGTATCTGCCCAGTCATACGTACCACCGAAATTAGCATTCAGCTTGATTACCGGATTTGCCGAACCGCCGCCATCCGCAAAGAAGGATGTCATATCGTCCTTCAGATCATAATCAAATGTCAATTCCAAAGAACCGGAATGCTCATGACCGGACAGGAAGCAACCATAATCATTTCCTGCTTCGATAAACAATGCTGCATGCTCTACTATATTGCCTTCACCTGCGTAAGCGCAAATGAAACCGTAGCCTACAACCTGGTAAGCATTGCCATTCCATTGAGAGAGGCTATAGACCGGAAGTTTCTCGTGCGCATACGCTGCAAATGCCGATTGATCTGTGTAATATTCCGGTACAGCAGACGAGCCATAATATTCTGTTAAAATTCCATATGCATCGGCACGAACCCCATATATCGAACCATAAGTCGATACATGATCATCGTCATACATCTCATAAAACTCTACTTTCCACGGACCTTGCGAAACATTGCCGATATTACAGTCAATACCATTCAGACCAACGCACGGTGCGTTAAATCCACTCAATTGACATGAATTATTTTTGGTCGGATAAGCCGGCCAACGAGAGCAGTCATAGTTGTAAGCAAAGATACCGGACGTCGCCGAAGGTGTCGGAGTCGGATCTACCGCAGGAGTCGAACCACCATTGTCAGCCAAGGTGATTCGTACTTCTTTGATCTGAATATATTCATTAGTAATTGATAACGTCACATTATTGGAATTGACATTCGTAAAGGTGATTAACGATTCACTTGAAGAAGCAGGTATTCCACCATTGGCGCGCACGTATGAGTGATAAGACTCACTATATCCAGGAACCAGCTCAATCTTAGAGATGATCTTAGAAGCATCCGAATTGGTGATGGTTGCAGTTTTATCGCCATAAATTGACACCGTAAAACCTTCACTGTCTCCTATTGCTGCGCAGGAGATCGTTACAGTGCCTTGCGTATAACTGGATTGTTGGGTTTTGGTTACAATGACGATTGCGTCTTCTGTCGGCTCAGGTTCAGAACCGCTGCTCGGAGCTGAAGTAGCCTGAACTAAACGGACAGATAAGCCTTGGTAGCGTAGACCGTAGCCCTCTGGTTCGACTAAGTACTGATCTAAGCTGAGTTTTTTCGAGAACATCGCGTCCTCAGGGGTAGACGACCAGTAGAAACCGTAAGAGCCGAGATTATCCACAGTCGTGCCTTCACGGTAGCCCGCAACGGGCAAAAAGACTGCGCCGGCAGTTTCGTATGCCGCCCAATCACCTGAACTTATGATATTGTTACCCCAGCCATTGTGGTCCGTATTAATGGCCGAACCCTCATAGACATCCGGCAATACAATAACACCCGGCACATTGGCAACTGTTGCCATGCCATATTTACTGGAAGCATTGGCACGGCTATTGAACAGATAAGCCCATTCATCCCTAGTCAGCGTACGCCACAGGTTGGCTTCGTTGCCACCGTTGCTGATAGCGTTTACGCCCCAATCGGTAAAGGTGCTAAAAGCACTATAGCTTGTGTTTACTAGAGTCGGGTTATTGCCCGTACCATAACCGAAGAGGTCGACCCAACCGTCGTAAGAGTCGGAGATATTGGCATTACCGTTACCAATTATATCGTACTGGTTAGTAGCAAATTGCCATACATGGTTGGTGCAATGATACTGCAAGTTACCTTTCGAAAAGGCAATATAGTCGCCATCACCATTGATTGAGAAAGCACCCGATAGTTTACCTTCATCACCCGAAGAAGCCGGAGTAGAACCACCAGCCGTATAGAAGAAACGATTACCAAAGATTGTTATATTTTCATAAATTTGGTTGAAAGATGTTTCTAAATCATAATCACCCATAATGTCTCCGTCAAAGAACTGTATTACTCTTGCGTAGTCTCCATTCGTGCGATAAACGAGAACAGCAGTGCCGGAAGTCGGCACTTCGGTCCATGCCTTCGCCTCATCAAATGTAACAGCCTGGAAGCCCGGCAGAACGTTTACTGAGAACGTATTACCATTCGAGTTCCATCCATTGTATATATCCGATGTAACTTCTACCACTTGGAGTCCTGTCGCCGGAGTCGAACCCTGGACAGAGATGGTCAGTGTGTAGTCCACTGGTGTGTTCCCCTGTTGCTCTGTATCAAGGAACTTAATGTAATTGCCGGTAACCGTAGCCGTACCTTCGAACGCCTCGCTGATGGCGATGTAGTGATTATTCCCATCTTTACTTGCCGTTACCGCTGCATTGCCGGTAGCCGTAGGAGCAGTAAACGCTTGGCAGTAACCGCCATACTGTAACGCATAGAGCTCTTGGATAATACCGTCCAACTCTCCTTGTCCATTTTGGAAATCACAAGCGAAGGTGTGCGGTAAGGTAACCACCACCTCTTTCTGATTGTTGTTTGCCTCAAAGACAACCGTCACGGGTTCTGCCCACATCAACCCCACGCTTGTCACGAGGGCGAGAAGAAATGTAAATAATTTTTTTCTCATACATTTAAATTTTTTGTTAAACAATATGGTTAATTAAATTGATAAAAGTCATATCGTTGATTTTATTTGTAACCAAAAACGCGGCGGTACGACCTTGCGGTCAATTCTTACCGGCTCTTGGTCTCTCGTGAGCAAGCTCCCAGAGCCCAATATCCGCTAACCATTACGTACAACTCAATAGTTGTCCGTCCGCCTTCCGAAAAACTCGCTTCGCTTACAAAAAAGCGTTTCGTTGCACTCCACTCTCAAAAAATTTTGGTTACAATAAATATCTCAAAGATCAAGTAGGACGTTTAGTCGTATATACCTAAAAAGCAGCACTCACGAAAAGTGAGCACCGCTTATTGCGTTGCGAACAATGTCTCAATCCCTCTAAATCGCCATTCGTATGGGGGGGGTAAAATCAAACATCAACATTTCCACCTGCATGGTAATAAAATTATGGCGCAAAGGTACGAAAAAATATCCATATATGCAAGAAAACCCCTTAAATTTTTACGTATTGTTACCAAAAATTTACGTATTGTTACACTTTCAGGCTATTTTGACCCAAAAACGTCAATTATTCCACATAGGTGTAAAAATTGACACCTCCTAAATGGCGTAAGAAAAATAGAACGTTTTTCCGTTTTTTGGGGGTGTTTAGAGACCGAAAAGACGTTTGGCGTTGATGGTGGTTTGGGCGATGATGGCATCGGGAGAGGTGGAGAAGACGGAGGCGAGACGTTCGGCTACGTGCTGGATGAAACGGCTCTCGTTGCGTTCGCCTCGATGAGGCACAGGCGCCATATAAGGAGCATCGGTTTCAAGCACAAGGCGCTCGAAAAGTGACGATTGGACGATTGACGAGGTACGATTGATGGAACCATTGGACCATTGCGCATTCAAGTCCGATAGGGTATCGGCTAACTTGCAGTTCTTGAAAGTCAGGACACCACCTATACCGAGATAGAAACCCATCTCGAGAATCTGCTGCGCGGTCTCCTTGCTGCCGTTGAAACAATGGAACACCCCACGCAGAGGAAATTTCCCTTGTACATCATACATCGTACATCGTACTTCTTTAATGATGTCTTCGGTGGCTTCGCGGTTGTGGAGGATGACCGGCAAGTCCAGTTCGCGGGCAAGCAGGAGTTGTCGCCGAAGCACCTCTTGCTGCTCCGCTTTGTAGGTCTTATCCCAATAATAATCGAGCCCAATCTCCCCTATTGCCACCAGTTCAGACCGATGGGCACGGATCGCCTTCTCGACGGTCTCCAGCGCTGTTTGCCAATCGGCTTTTACATCTTCGGGATGAAGTCCCAAAGCCGGAAAACAATATCCCGGATGCTGATAGCAGACCTCCAAGACGGTGTCGATGGACGCTACATTCACTCCGGGTACGATCATCGCTTCCACGCCAGCTGCACGCTGACGAGCAATGACCTCTTCGCGATCGGCGACAAACGCCTCTTCATCTATGTGGCAATGAGTATCAAACACAGATACGATGTACGATTTAAAGATGTATGATGTACGATTTATGTACGATTTAGTTAGATGTACGATGTAAAGATGTATGATGTACGATTTATGTACGATTTAGTTATATGTACGATTTACGCGGCGGACAATCGTCAAATCGTCAATTGAACTTTCGGTTCAAGATGGAGCTGTCGCCATAGGAGAGGAAGCGGAAGTCATGGGAGAGGGCGTAGTCATAGATCGTGTGCCAATCGCCGCCGACAAAAGCACTGACCAGCAGCAGGAGGGTCGATTGCGGTTGGTGGAAATTGGTGATCAGCTGATCCACCACATGGAACTCGTAGCCGGGCTTGATCATGATCTGTGTTTCCGCATGAAGGGTCTCCTGTCCCGTTTCCGTCAAATAATCCACTATCGCTTCCAACGCCTCCTTTGTACTCATTTCCTTTGTACTTTGTACCTTGTCACTTTGTACATCTCCATAGGGTTCAAACTGCCCAACGTGGATCGTCTCTATCTCTTTGTATCGAGCAGGCTCCATATGCAGGAACTGCCGACCTATAAAATACAGCGACTCGAGGGTACGCATACTGGTGGTACCTACGGCAACTATCTTTCCTAATTTGTTGAGAATATGTTCGATGGTTGCTTTGGGGACAGCGATGATCTCGGTGTGCATGGTGTGCTCATTGGCATCGGCGGTCTTGACGGGCAGGAAGGTACCTGCGCCTACATGGAGCGTCACCTCATCGGTCTCTATTCCACGGGAGCGTAAGTTATCCAGCACAGCGTCCGTAAAATGCAGGCCTGCGGTAGGTGCTGCCACCGAACCTTTGATACGCGAATAGACCGTCTGATAGGTCTTGAGATCGCTCTTCTCCGTCTTGCGGTTCAAGTACGGAGGAATAGGCAGTTCGCCTGCGGCGTCGAGTATCTCGGCAAAGGAAACCCCTTCTCCATCCCACTCAAAACGCACGGCATAGGTGTTGCCGTTCTGAGACTCTTTGTAGGCACGAAGCGTAATTTGTAATTTTGAATTTTTAATTTTTAATTCGAGAGCGTCGCTCTCGTGCCATTTCTTGGCATTGCCCACCATACATTTCCATGTACAACCGGTGGTAGAGCCGAGCGAGAGTTGGTAGTCGTGCGGCTCAAGGGGTTCGAGACAGAAGACCTCGATACGGGCTCCGGTAGGTTTATGGAACTCCAAGCGCGCCTGTATCACGCGCGTGTTATTATAAACAAGGAGAGAATGAGGCGCGATATAGTCGCCTACGTTGTAGAAGAGGTCTTCACTGACCTTACCGTCACGATAGACCAACAGTTTGCTGTGGTCGCGTTCTGGCAGGGGGTACTTGGCTATCCGCTCATCCGGCAAAGGGTAATTATAATCTGCTATATAAATTGGATCCATGTGTAATGTGTAATGTGTAATGTTTAATGTGTAATGTTTAATGTGTGCTCATTTCGTTTGCCGGCGAAGAGGTCGTAGCGGTTAAACTGACAATCCAATTCGCCGTTGAGGAGGTGCAGTTTCTTGGAGGGTTTGAGACCGATACATTTCATGGCGGCCTCATTGGAAGAGATGATCCACGCGGTAGAACCTGCAAACTGATGCTTGAGCGCCGTACCGATCTTACCGTAAAGCAACTCCATGTCTTTGTTGGACGCCAGACGCTCACCGTAAGGAGGGTTGAGCATCACCAGAGGTGATGGATTTGACATTTCTAATCTCCCTTCGGTCGAACGATCTGCTTCGCTGTATGGAGATTGGACATTTCCAAATTTGATTTCCTCCAAGCGGATTTGTTTGAGTTCGACATCGCGCTGGACACCGGCGGACTTGACGTTCTTGGTAGCCTGCTGGATCGCATAGAAAGAGGCGTCCGAACCATAGATCTTATGGTGGAACTCGCGCTCATGACTATCGTCATTGTATATCTCACTCCATAGCTCGGCATCAAAATCCAGCCATTTCTCAAAAGCGAAAGACTGCCGGAAGACACCCGGCGCGATATTGCGTGCAATAAGCGCAGCTTCGATAGGTATAGTACCCGAACCGCACATGGGGTCGTAGAAATCGGACTGCCCTTTCCAACCCGCCAAAAGCAACATGCCTGCTGCCAAAGCTTCGTTGATAGGTGCTTCGGTGTTGGCTACACGGTAACCGCGTTTATGGAGACTCTCACCGCTGCTGTCCAGACTGACCGTCACGCGCTCTGCGCCTATATGCACATTGATATAGAGCTCCGGATCGGTGACTTTGACGTTCGGACGTTTGCCCGCACGTTCCTGCCAATAATCAGCGACCGCATCCTTGACGCGATAGGTAACAAAACGGCTGTTACGGAAGGTCTCGCTATAGACCGTAGCATCGATAGCGAAGGTGGTATTCTCCGTCATGTACAGCGACCAGTTGACCGCCTTGACCAACTCGTACAACCAATCCTCGGGTTTGAGTTTGGAAGTACCGTTCTTGAGTTTCAGCTGCCCTTGGGCAACGGGCACCAACACACGGCTCGCTGTCCTCAGACAGAGATTAGCACGATAGAGCAGCGCTTTGTCGCCCTTAAACGACACCGCCCGACGCTCTATTTGTACATCATTAGCACCCAACTCAATCAGCTCCTGAGCGAGCACTTGTTCCAAGCCTTTGAAGGTCTTGGCAAGCATAGAATAGCATTTCATGGTGCAAAATTACTGCTTTTTTCTGATATACGCAAAAAAAAACACAAAAATATTTGCATATATCGCAAAAAAGCAGTACCTTTGTGCCCGATTTGTAAAAGGGGTCCCCTAAAATTTCAATTTTTGGGGAGAGCGGAGGCACAAGTCGTTCCGTCGATTTAGCAGAGCGGTATCGATATTACGATCTTGTTGGCGAACGCGTTAGGAAAGATGGCAGAGTGGTCTATTGCGTCGGTCTTGAAAACCGAAGTACTGAAAGGTACCGGGGGTTCGAATCCCTCTCTTTCCGCAAGATTTTGAGAATGTTTACCGACCAAGCTTGCTTGAGGCGTAAACATTAGCAAAAGCTTGAACAGGATGCTTGCGGCAGCCTGTGGGGATTACGAAGCAATCCCTCTCTTTCCGCAAGATTTAGATGGGCAAGGATCCATGACAAAGAAACCGCTCATATTCATCGTTTGTGCGCTGGTGATCGGCGCAGTAGTGAGTGCGGCAATCTGGTTGCACTATCGCGCTACGACCCCGCAAGAGGCTGAGCCCGAGGAAGGGGAGATGACTCTCGATGAACATTCCACCAACAGTGTTATATATTTCGAAGACGAAGTACCGCCTGCTGACCCTACGATGGTCGGCAAATGGCTTAGTGTAGAGAAACCGGGCTGGTATAAGGTCTATTATGACGACGATGACGGCGAGGGACACTATTGGGGCAAGGAATGGGATACCAATGAAGATGTGATGGAGGAGGATCTCAGTTATCACGGTAACGGATGGTTCCGATGGGAGAAGAACAAAGATACCCTCCGCGAGTACGCTACCATGGATTTTCGGGATGTACCTATCGCTCACACGTTCATCGTCACTGTCGTGGACAGTTGTAATATAAGTCTCAAGGAGACCAACAGACGATCTACCTATCATTTTACCAAAGACTAAACGATCATGAGAAAAACGGCGCTTTTCCTTTCGCTTATCCTTGCGTTGCCGATCGCAGCACAGATGGATAGTTTCGATGCCTTCAAACAGCGGCAGGCGAAAGAATTCAATCAGTTCAAGCAAAACCAAGAGGAGGAATACAACGCCTTCCGCAAACGCGTTAACGAGGAGTACGCAGAGTTCATGCGTCGCGCATGGAAGGAGTTTCCTGTGCATGAGGCGGAAGTGCCGAAAGAGGAGAAATCCATCGAACCGGTGATCTATGAAGAACCGGCTCCTCAGCCCCAAAAGCCCCAAAAGCCCGAACCCGTTGCTCCGCAACAGAAGCCGCAACAGACTCCTCAGCAGACTCCTACTCAGCCGCAGCCGATTGTCAAAGAAGATATTGCTTCGCTGCCCGTACCGCAACAGAGCCTTGAACCGGCTCCGGTGCCTATTGCCGTCAAACCGACCGTCATCGTCATTCCGCAACCGGCACCCGAACCCGAGCCTATTGCTCCGGTGAAGCCCAAAGAGGAGGATTTCAAACGCGTGTCCATATCGTACTACGGCGCATTAGTGACCCTCGGTTTTCCGAAAGACGACCAGCTCAAACTCAAAGGAACGGATGAGAACTCCATCGCCGATGCTTGGCAGACGCTCTCCGACTCCAAATACGACATCACCGTCAAGACCGCTCTGGATGCCCGCAAAGGCAACACCTTATGCGACTGGGCGTACATGAATATGTTAGGCAAAGTGTGCGAGAAGCAGTACGGCAAGACCAACGAAGCCACCCTCGCCCAAGCTTTCCTCATGGTACAATCCGGTTACCGCATTCGTCTGGGCGTCAGCGAAGGTAAGTTGCAGATGTTGGTAGCCAGTCTCTACGACATCTACGGATACCGGTTCTATAAGTTAGACGGCACGAAGTTCTACGTCGTCAGCGGCGACAAGAGTTCCCAAATGCATATCTGCGAATCGAAATATGAGAAAGAGCATTCGCTGTCCATGCAGATCGCCAAACTGCCGAAGTTAGCCGGTGAACCGACACCCAAACGTACGCTGAGTTCCAAGAAAGGAGTGACGGCTTCCGTGAGCGTGAACAAGAACCTCATCGATTTCTTCGACACCTACCCGCAGGCTTGCTACAAAGGCGATGCGACTACCCGTTGGGCAGCCTATGCCAACACGCCGCTGGATAAGTCCGTCCAGAACGCACTCTATCCGCCTTTGAAAAAGACCATTGAGGGAATGAACGAGCGGCAGGCAGTGGAGATCCTGCTGAACTGGGTGCAGACTGCTTTTGAATATCGTTTGGATGATAATGTATGGGGACATGACCGTGCATTCTTTGCCCAAGAGACGCTGTATTATCCGTATTGCGACTGCGAAGACCGCGCTATTCTCTTCTCGCGTCTGGTACGCGACTTAGTGGGATTGGACGTAGTGCTGCTCTATTATCCGGGGCACCTCGCAGCAGCGGTAGGATTTAGCAATGACGAGAAAGGCGATTACCTCACCTATAAGAACCGCAAGTACATCGTTTGCGACCCCACCTATATCAACGCAGGAGTCGGACGCACGATGCCGAACATGAATAATCAGGAAGCACAGGTTATTGCACTCAAGTGATTGACGATTTACAGATTTACGATTTACGAGTTATTTACGATTAGCCGCTTCGCGGGATTTACGATTGTTCGTAGTATTGTCTATCGTCAATTATGTTCAATCGTCAATCAATCTGAAATCTGAATTCTGAATTCTGAAATCTGAATTCTGAATTCTTTAGAGTGCCCTGACAATACAGAAACTGAATAGAACGCCCAGCAGCATAGTGAATTTCACTAACTGCTGGCACGTTTTATAATCGGAGGGGATCTTCGCTGACCAAAGCAAAGCCAGCGAACAAAGCATCGGGATCACAATACCGAAGACGATATAGCGTGTGCTGAGAGTGCTCCATGTGGTCGGGAACGGCAGTACGTGATACCAAAGATGACCGATCACTGCTAGCGTAAAGATCATCAGCACCGTCACGAAGATCTTCGTCCATAACTCACCCCACACCACCGGCAAGGAGTGACATTCCAATTCCCGATCTCCCATCTGGTCCTGTATATCTTTGATGATCTCGCGAATCCACGTAAGCAGAAAAGCGAAGAGTGCGAACCCGCCTAACCACGCATAGAGGTCGTGGGTCAGGGAGGTATAAGGCAGGATAGCGGCATAGCGCAGTTGAAGCAATGCCACGTTCACCAACGCTACCAACAGCGGCGTCAAGGCGGATAACAGAGCGATCGTCAGATTGCCGATCATGAAAAGACGTTTGTAACTGCTGGAGTAGAACCACAACAAGCCGGGTACGATGATGAAGATGATTCCGATAGTCATGCTACGCAGTAACCACGCTTCCACCAATCCGCAGACCAGACCGGCTCCGCTCAGCCAGAGGCTCAGACGCATGGCATCCGGTTTGCTCACGCTACGCGTGACCACCACCTCGTCCGGACGGTTGATGCGGTCGATCTTCACATCGAAATAATCATTGATGACGTAGCCACCGGCAGCGATCAGCACCGTTGCCAAGATCACCAACAGCAGTTGATACCAAGGTAACTGCTCTCCGAACGCCGCAGCGTCCAAGATCGGCGTAGCTACCCATTTCTCCATCAGCCAAACCAGCGCGGCGAGGAAGAGCAGATTGCTCCACCTCACCAAACGCATTATGTCTTTAAATGTTTCCAAAATTCAAATCTCAAAATTCAAATCTCAAATTTCAAATCTCAAATCTCAAATTCTGAAAATTCGTGTTACCGGATTTTCAGAATGACTCCTTTCCACGCCTGCAGCGGAATCTCGATCACGGAGTCGGGCGTGAAGTTGACGGTCTGTTTAGGTCCGCCGTGGAGCAAGTCGGTAGCTACCGCTTGGGTCTTGCCTTCCAATCCTAAATAGACGAACGCATCGTTGGGCACACGCACTTTGACGTACTGCTCGCGGTCATGGAAATTGACGACCACCAAGAGCGTCTCGCCTTTGATATGACGAAGGAAAGCAAACTGTTTCTTCTTGTCAAAACCATCTCCTTGCGCGTAGGTGATGTCGTACATCGCCCCTTTCTGAATCGCTTTGTCCTCACGGGCTAAGGTCAGCAGGTTCTGGTAGAACGCACGGATCTCACGCTTGGACTCATTCATCTTGGCACCGTCGAACTTACCTTTGTTCGCCCAGTCTTGGAGCGTCTTCACGCCCCAGTAGTCGAAGATGGTAGTACGTCCGTCGATACCGCTGAAGCCCTCCAAATCCATTCCTCGTTCACCTAACTCCTGACCGGAGTAGATCATCACGGGGCACTGGTTGAGGGTCGCTGCTACGATCATCGCCGGTTCGGCACAATGACCGTCCCCGCAGAAGAATCCGCTGGCAAGACGCTGCTCGTCATGGTTCTCAAGGAAATAGAGCATATGTTTGATTCGCTCGTCTCCGTGCTGCATCCACTGGTTGGTGATACCATCGGCACCCCAGCCTTTGCTCATCACGCCGCGCAGGTAGTCGTACATCCCTACTTTGTCGTAGAGGTAGTCAAAGCCTGCCGCCAGATAGGAGTCGTACTTACCCGGGTCGTAACACTCTCCGATGAAGATGAACTTCTTGTATTTCTTCTTCACCTGCGATATTGTCCATTGGAAGAACTCCACCGGCACCATCTCCGCCATATCAACCCGTACGCCGTCGATACCTTTTCCAGCCCAGAAGAGCAGTATATCGCGCATCTTGATCCATGTGTTGGGGATAGGATCGAACTGCTTCTCTCCGCCCCCCTGATAGTACACGCCGTAGTTCAGTTTGACCGTCTCGTACCAATCATTCAGCCCCGGGTGCGAGGTGAAGCAGTCGTTTCCGGTCACTTTCGCAGGATACTCCTCGTAGCCCTGCAGATCCTTATCCATCGTGAAGCGTTCACCCGGCAGATAATAGAAATTATTCAGCGGAGAGAAAGCCCATTCGGGATGATCGGTCTCGCCTAAGTCCTCCACGCCGGCAGGTTTGCACAAGCTCTTGTACTCACGGCTGACGTGATTAGGGACAAAGTCGATGATAACAGATAAGCCTGCATCGTGTGTCCGTTTGACGAGGTCTTCAAACTCCGCCATTCGTTTGCTCTCGTTCTTCGCCAAGTCCGGATCTACGTCGTAGTAATCCGTGATAGCGTAAGGCGAACCGGCGAGACCTTTGGTGATAGCAGGGTTGTTATACTGCGCTGTTGCGTGACGGATGACTCCGGTGTACCAAACGTGCGTAGCGCCCAAATCCACGATGGCTTTGAGCGCACGCTCGTTGATGTCACAGAACCGTCCGCAACCATTCTCCTCCTTCGTTCCATTGTGTTTGCGCGTCTCGTTATAGTTCGCAAACCAACGAGGGAAGAGCTGGTAAATAATCGGTTTATTGATCATATTGTGTTTGTGTGTTTTTCTTTATGGTATAGTGTTTCATCGACCATGCATGGTCGATTTATACGAGCGCCTCGGTGTCCATAGCGATCATCAGCTCCTCGTCCGTCGGAACGAGAACCACCGTCACTTTGCTGCCCGGTTTGGAGATGATACGCTCTTCGCCGCGTACATTGTTCGCCTCTTCGTCCAACTCGATGCCGAGGAACGACAGACCTTTCATCACCTCTGCGCGGATGTACGGATCGTTCTCACCGATACCGGCTGTGAAGACGAGGATGTCGAGACCGTTCATAGCTGCAGCGTACGCACCGATGTATTTCTTAACGCGGTAGATAAACATCTTACGCGCGAGGTCGGCACGTTTGTTGCCCTCTTTGATAGCTGCCTCGATGTCACGGCAGTCACTCGAAACACCGCTCACGCCAAGCAGACCGGATTTCTTGTTCACGAGGTTATTGAACTCAGCTGTACTCAGATGCTCTTTGTCCATGATGAACGTAGCAGCACCGAGGTCGAGGTCACCGGCACGGGTACCCATCACGAGTCCTTCTACCGGCGTGAGACCCATAGAGGTGTCCACACTCTTACCGTCCATGACAGCCGTACAGCTACCGCCACCACCGATATGACAGGTCACGATCTTCTTGCCTTTGGGATCTACACCTAAATATTCGCATACGCGCGCGCTCACGTAACGGTGACTCGTTCCGTGGAAGCCGTAACGACGAATAGCGTATTTCTCGTATAACTCATACGGAAGCGCGTACATGTATGCGTAATCCGGCATGGTCTGGTGGAAAGCAGTGTCGAAGACAGCCACCTGCGGTACACCCGGCAGGATCTTCTCGATCGCATCAATACCCTTCAGGTTAGCAGGGTTGTGCAGCGGAGCTAACTCCACGCACTTGATGATCATCTCCTTCACCTCCGGCGTGATGAGCACCGACTTGTTGAATTTCTCACCACCATGGACTACGCGGTGACCTACTGCGTTGATCTCCTTGAGGTCTTTGATGCAACCGATCTGAGGATCAACGAGTTTCTCCAAGATGAGCTCGATACCTACGGTGTGTTCGGGCATCGGTTTCTCGAATTTCACTTTCTCTCCGTTCGGCAGTTTGACCAGCAGGAAGGAATCCGGCAAACCGATCTTCTCGATACCGCCTTGTGCCATCACTTTCTTGCTCTCCATCTCAAAGAGCTTATACTTAATACTGCTACTACCGCAGTTCAATACCAATATCTTCATAATTTAAACAAATTTAAATTCTGGAGCTTCGGCTTCGTCGAGTTGCGTAAGCAAGCTTACACTCGACTTGCACGAACCTTCATAAATTTTTCAACTTTCAACTCTCAACTATTATTTTATTGCTTGATTAGCGGTAATAACCACCATCTGTACGATGTCCTGTACTTTGCAACCACGGCTGAGGTCATTGACCGGAGCAGCGATACCTTGAAGGATCGGACCTACAGCATCAGCGCCGCTGAAACGCTCCACGAGCTTGTAACCGATGTTACCAGCCTGCAGATCCGGGAAGACGAGTACGTTTGCCTTACCTGCTACCGAACTACCCGGCGCTTTGGTCTTCGCTACGCTCTCAACCAAGGCTGCATCCGCCTGCAACTCACCATCGAGCGCCAAGTCCGGTGCCATCTCCTTTGCCAGCTTCGTTGCCTCTTGCACTTTGTCCACGAGTTCGTGCTTAGCGCTACCTTTGGTGGAGAAACTCAGCATCGCTACGCGCGGCTCGATGCCTGCAATAGCGCGTGCGGTCTCAGCGGTCGAGATAGCGATCTCAGCCAACTGTTTTGCATCCGGATTCGGGTTCACTGCGCAGTCTGCAAAGAGCAGGAAGCCGTTCTCGCCCAAGTGCTTAGCCGGTGTGAACATAAGGAATGCGCCACTGACGATCGAGCAACCCGGTTTGGTTTTCAGGATCTGGAAGGCAGGACGGATCGTATCTGCGGTCGTACCACGCGCTCCGGCGAGTTCACCGTCTGCGTCACCGGCTTTGATCATCAAACAACCCAAGTACAAAGGATCCTGTGCTTTCTTAGCAGCCTCTTCCTCCGTCATTCCTTTAGCCTTACGGAGCTCAAAGAGCAGGTTTGCGTACTCCGGCATCTTCGGGTCATGGATCGGATCAACGATCTTTGCCTCTTTGATATACTCGTACCCCTTCTCAGCAGCCATGCTTTTGATTTTCTCGGGGTCACCAATCAAAATAAGCTGCGCAATCTTGTCTTTCAACAAAATGTTAGCAGCTTCCAACGTACGAGGTTCGTCGCCCTCCGGCAACACAATGCGCTGCGGGTTTGCTTTCGCGCGCGCAATCATTTGATTTAAAATGTCCATAACTATAGTAATTTAATTGATTAATCGGTTAAAACGGAGTAGTCTTACCTATTCCGACTGCAAAAGTACAAAAATTATTCCATATATGCAATACTAATAACAAAAAAAAAATTTTTTTGCTAAAATATTTGGTCAATTCAAAAAAAAGTTGTACCTTTGCAGCCGAATTGTGAATTTTGTAATTCTTACGTAACTAACAAACTCTTTTCTATTATGAAGAAAAGTCTTTTTATAATAGCTCTTTTGTGCGCCTCGGTGACTATGTTTGCCGAGGAAAATACTCAGGAGAACAAGCAGGACTCGATCAAGGGTTATCACCCGTACAAGTTGGATGAGAACAAGAAGTTCCAAGAGGGATTTGCGCACTGGTCTATCACTCCGCGCATCGGTTTCAACGTGTTCGATGGTGACTTCACCTCTGAGAAGAAACACGCTGTTTCTTTCCCGTCGGTAGGTTTGAGCGTAGAGTACAGCTTTACCCCAGCATGGGCAATCGGCGTTGAGTACACCTTTGATATGTACCAAGTGACCGGTAAGAATGTAGCTTCTCATCAGCACGCAGACAAGTTGCTGAAGGGATACATGCACAAGACAGACCTCTACCTCTCGGTGGATCTGATCAACCTCTTCTTCCCGCGCGCAAAACGCAAGATATTCAATATGCAACCCCTCGTAGGTGCCGGATATATGTGGTATCGTAATTCAACCATGTATGCGGACTCTACCAGAATGCACACTGCGGACTTCGAACCCGCATCGATGGATAAATACAAAGGCGTGTTCTTCATCAAAGCCGGTGTGAACTTCGAGTTCAACCTCAACCGCTCGTTGGCACTCGGTGTACGCGCTACGTACGACTACGCTATGAATGACTATGTGGATAACCGTGGTTTCGCTACCGAGGCAGCGTTAGCATCCAAGAACAACGATGGTATCTTCGATTTCACCATCGGTCTGCGTTGGAAGATCGAGCCGATCAAAGATACTCACGTTCGTAACATCTCCAGTTTGGAGACTGTGGAGAAGATGCAGGAGAAGCCGATTCACGACACCGTCATCATCCACCGTCACGACTCTATTATCGTTCGTGAGCGTGTAGAGCGTATTGAGGAGACCGCATCGCAGGATCAGTACTACTACGTTTATTTCGACAACAACGTATCGGATCTGGATGACAAGGGTCTGGTTACGATCCAACAAGTGGCAGATCGTCTGAACGAAGACGAAGATCTGTATGCAGTCGTTACCGGTTTCTGCGACAACACCGGTTCGAGCAGTCTCAACTATATCCTTGGCGACAAACGTGCAGCTAACGTGATCGAAGAGCTCCGTTACGAATACGGCGTAGCTAACAATCACCTCTATGCAATGGGTATGGGTAAGGTGGTAGGACGCGGCAAACAGGCTGCTGCTTATGCACCGAACCGCCGTGCACAGATCCGCCTCGTGGATAAAGAGACTTTCGAGCGTCTGAAACAGAACCTCGATGAGAAGAAAGAGATGCGTGTAGTAGATACACAGACTATACCTCTCTCCGAGAGTGCTCGCAAGGCTCAGATCAACACCTACAAGAGCCGCAAGCACGAGTATGTAACCGTGGATAAGGGTACCTCACTGTCCAAGTTGGCAAAACAGTACTATGACAATATGTACTGCTGGGTATACCTCTACATGGCTAATATCGACCGCATCGAGAATCCGAATGCCCTCATCGAAGGAACGGTTCTGGAGATTCCGGAATTGACCAAAGAGGAGTTGGCAATCACCAAAGAAGAGAGCCTTGTGCTCTACGGAATGTCGCATCAGTTCAAATAACTGATTGCGAGGGTCCCATAGCTCAGTTGGTTAGTAGCACCTGACTCATAATCAGGGGGTCCTTGGTTCAAGCCCAAGTGGGACCACGACAGGAGGATAGTCCCGCGACTATCCTCCTGTTAGTTTAAAGAACAGACAATGAAACAGTTTTGGCTCATAGTACTCGCATTCTTCACGCTCACGATCATCGGGGAGCCGGTTTGCGCTGCGCCAAAGGATCAAGCCTCGCAAAGCACGCAGAAGAAACTGAGCCCTGCTCAGAAGAAACGCGAAGCTGCCAAACGCAAGGCAGCCAAAGCGAAAGCAGCCAAGAAAGCCAAGATAGAGAAACAACGTGCTGCCAAAGCGAAAGCAGCTAAGAAACAACGCATCAAAGAGGGCAAACCGCTGTTCTACGTCTATTCGTACGATTTGCAGACGGGCGAACGACTGCCTGCTACGCATATTACTGTGCAGGACGTGAATGCACGGCCGAACAAGAAACCCAAGATCAACAAAGCGACCGACGCCAAACGCGCACGTGTCTCCAAAGGACTGCCCGCAGGTAAGTATTGGGTACACGCAGCTAAAATCGGTTATTTCCCCGCAGACACTATCTATTTCAATCATAAGGAAGACGAGGACAGCGTAGTGGTAGCACTCTACCCCGAGACACGCGTTACGTTCACCGTAACCGACAGCCTGACCTCACGCCCTGTATCGGCCAACATCATCGTTCGTGCCGCCACCGGACAGCGTACCCTGCAAACGACGTCCGATAGTATTCACGCGACCTTGGCGATGCTCTTGGACGACCGCATCCCGTACTACACGGTCCATGCGACTGCTATCGACTATTTCCCGCGCGTAGATACGGTTCGCGCACACGTGCCTTACGCAGGCGTGCTGATGTTGCCGAAAGAGATCAAGTCGTTCGTGCTGCATAATATTTATTTTGCGACCGGCAAGACGCGTATTCTGCCATCTTCCGAAGCGGCGCTTAATGAGTTATACCAATTCCTCACCGCTCGTCCGAACCAACGGATCCGGATCGTAGGACACACGGACAATATCGGTTCCGACCGCTCTAACCAGATTCTGTCCGAAGGACGATGCAAAGAGGTTCGTCAGGCGATGATCGATCGTGGCATCACTCCCGGACGGATTGAGATTGACGGTCGTGGAGAACGAGATCCTATCGTTCCGAACAACTCCGATGAGAACCGTCAGATGAACAGAAGGGTAGAAATAGTACTGCTCTGATTTCAAAAAATCGCTCTTTTAGGGCGATTTTTTGTGTAAAATGTCCCATTTTGCTTGCAAAACGAAGATTTCTCTTGCGTATATCAAAAAAATGTAGTACCTTTGCGCGACTTTTTATGGGTCTTAATAATTAACAGGTCGCAAACGGCGGCCAAAAATGATGAATAAAGAATGAATATTGTAACCAAAGAAATCGCTCTTCCCGATGGACGAGTGATCAAATTGGAGACAGGCAAGTTGGCTAAACAGGCTGATGGCGCAGTGATGGCGACCCTCGGCAACACGATGATCTTAGCTACTGTCTGCTCCGCCAAAGATGCGGTACCGGGCACTGATTTTATGCCCTTGACCGTAGAGTACAAAGAGAAATTTGCGTCCGCAGGACGCTTCCCTGGCGGTTTTACCCGCCGAGAGGGCAAAGCATCGGATTATGAAATCCTGATTGCACGTCTGATCGACCGCGCCCTTCGTCCCCTCTTCCCTTCTAACTATCACGCAGAGACCTTCGTAAACGTCACCATGTATTCGGCTGACGGTATCGACATGCCGGAGAGCATTGCCGGTCTTGCTGCAGGAGCTGCTTTGGCTTGCTCGGATATTCCTTTCGAGGGTCCGGTAAGTGAGGTACGTGTAGCGCGTGTGAACGGTCAGATGGTCATCAACCCGACCTTCGAGCAATGCGAGCACGCTGACCTCGAGCTGATGGTAGCTGCTACCTACGACAACATCATGATGGTCGAAGGCGAGATGAAAGAAGTGCCGGAGTCCGTTATGTTGGAGGCTATTAAGGCTGCGCACGAAGCGATCAAACCGCAGTGCTTGGCGATCAACGAGATGATGAAGGCTTACGGCAAGGAGACCAAACGTGAGTACTGCCATGAGGTAAATGATGAGGAATTGAAGCAGGCTGTTCATGACTACAGCTATGCTCGCGCTTATGCACAGGCTACTTCCGCAGACACCGACAAACATCACCGCGAGGAGATGTTCAGCCAGATCCGAGAGGACTTCAAGACCGAGAAAGCAGAGTATATGGCTCAACGTGCAGAAGCACTTGGCATCGATATCGATGAGGTTGCAGCGCTCGTAGATCGTTACTATCACGATGTAGAGAAAGAGGCTATGCGTCGCGCTGTCCTCGATGAGGGTAAGCGTCTGGATGGTCGTAAGACGACCGAGATCCGTCCGATCTGGTGCGAGGTAGGTTACCTGCCCGGCCCTCACGGAAGTTCGATCTTCACCCGTGGTGAGACTCAGAGCTTGAGTACCGTTACACTCGGTACCAGCCGTGATGAGAAGATCGTGGATGAGGCATTGATCCAAGGCACCGATAAGTTCCTGCTGCACTATAACTTCCCGCCGTTCTCAACGGGTGAGGCAAAAGCTCAGCGTGGTGTAGGACGTCGTGAGATCGGTCACGGTAACTTGGCTTGCCGTGCGCTGAAGAACATGATTCCGGAGGACTTCCCTTATACCGTACGTGTCGTTTCTGACATCCTTGAGTCGAACGGTTCCAGCTCGATGGCTACCGTTTGCGCAGGTACTCTCGCCCTGATGGATGCCGGCGTGCCGATGAAGAAACCCGTTTCCGGTATTGCTATGGGTCTGATCTCAGAGAACCAAGGTAAGAACTACGCTATCCTCTCCGATATCCTCGGTGACGAGGACCACCTCGGTGATATGGACTTCAAGACCACCGGTACCAAGGACGGTCTGACCGCTTGCCAGATGGATATCAAGGTAGATGGTCTGAGCTATGAGATATTAGAGAACGCTCTCGCACAGGCGCACGAGGCACGTATGTACATCCTCGGTAAGATCCTTGAGTGCATGCCTGCTCCGCGTGCAGACCTCAAGCCGCACGCACCGCGTATCACCTCTTTCTATATCCCGAAAGATATGATCGGTGCTGTTATTGGCCCGGGCGGTAAGATTATCCAAGGTATTCAGGCTGAGACCGGAGCTGTCATCTCTATCGACGAAGATGAGAAGGGCGGTAAGGTAGAGGTAGCTTCCAACAACGGCGAACAGATGGCAGCAGCTATCGCGAAGATCAAAGCGATCGTGGCTCTGCCGGAGGTTGGCGAAGAGTATGACTCGGTGGTTAAGAGCCTTATGCCGTACGGTTGCTTCGTTGAGTTCATGCCGGGTAAGGAAGGTCTGCTGCACATCAGCGAGATCGATTGGAAGCGTTATGAGACCATGGAAGAGACCGGAATAAAGGAAGGCGATCACATCCGCATCAAACTGTTGGAGGTTGATCCGAAGACCGGTAAGTTCCGTCTCTCTGCACGTGCGCTCAAAGAGAAACCCGAAGGCTACGTAGAGCCGGAGCGTCCTGCTCGCGCACCGCGTGGAGACCGTAACGGTAATTCCGATGGAGCACGTCTGGACAGAGGTCCGCGTCCTGAGCGTCGTGGTCCGCGTCCCGAGAGACACTAATCCAAAAGATTGATAAGTGCGAGAGCTGTCATCGCCTCAACAACAGGCACGGCTCGAGTGGCAACACACGCATCATGGCGACCAACTGTAATAGGTTGGTCGCTTTTATTTACCATTTCTTTATTCACTTCGTTCATACGATCTGCTTCGCTGTATGGGTCATTCTGTAATTGAGCGAATGCTTTGGGTGTAGAAGCGGTAGGTTTGAACACACAACGGAAGACTACCTCTGAGCCATCAGAAATGCCGCCGGAGATACCGCCGGAGATTGCATTAATAGCACTACCGGGTTGCGTCACGCCACCAAAACCTGTGCCGTACTCAAAACCTTTGCAGGCATTGATACTCATTACGGCGTACGCCAGATGAGCTTGGAGCTTATCGAAGATGGGTTCGCCTGTTCCGACCGGCAGACCGGTAATACGGCATTCCACGATGCCGCCTATCGAATCGCCTTCGCGCTGATAAGCGGCTATGACGTCAGCGAATTTAGAAGGATCGGTCTCTGCGCCGACTTGGACTAAGTGCGCATGGATGCTCACTCCTTTGGTAGCCAATTCCTGTTTGACAAGCGATCCGGCAACGACGCGTGCGGCTGTCTCGCGGGCACTCGATCTTCCGCCGCCTCTCCAATCGCGGATGCCGTATTTCTGCTCATAGACGCGATCGGCATGACCAACGCGGTAAGAATGCTTGAGCCATTCGTAATCCTCCGGACGTGCGTCTTTGTTGCGGATCAGAAAAGCAATAGGCGTACCGAGGGTAATGAGATTTACCATTTTGTCATTTACCATTTCTTTATTCACTTCGTTCATACGATCTGCTTCGCTGTATGGTTCATTTGGTAAATTTTCATTTATTACACCGGAGAGCCACTCCACCTCGTCGGGTTCGTTCTTAGAACGAGGAGAAGTTCCGATTTGCCCTTTTCCGGCTCTGCGGTCGAGCTGTTCGCGTATCATGTGCAGGTCAATGTGCAAGCCGGCAGGCACGCCGTCGAGCACGCCGCCGATAGCTGCTCCGTGAGACTCCCCAAAGGAAGTGAAAGTCCATTTATCACCAAAAATATTCATAACTATCTGCAATTTGAGCACAAAAGTACTACTTTTTTCGCAAATAAACAAAAAAAATCGCTAAAAATTTGGTCAATTCAAAAAAAAGCAGTAATTTTGCAGCCCGTTTTGAGCCTCTAGCGATTGAAATAGGCGTTTAACGAGTGAACGAATGAACGAGTTAACGAGTGAACGACCGAATAGTAGTATATGCTCAAAATGTTATTACTAATCCATAATAAAAAGAAACGAAATGGATTTGATTAAAGTAGCTGAGCAAGCTTTTGCCGGCGAGAAGAAAGAGTTCCCTGCATTCAAGGCAGGTGATCAGATTACGGTAGGTTACCGTATTAAAGAGGGTAACAAAGAGCGTGTACAGGAGTTCCGCGGTGATGTGATCTGTATCCACGGTAGCGGTGACAAGAAGCGCTTCACGGTTCGCAAGATGAGCGGCAACGTTGGTGTAGAGCGTATCTTCCCGATGGACAGCCCCTTCATTGAGAGCATTACTGTGAACAAGTACGGTAAAGTACGTCGTGCTAAACTGTATTATCTCCGCGAGCGTACGGGTAAGAAAGCCCGCATCCAAGAGCGCCGAGCTAAGTAAAAAAAGGGGTTCGCCCCTTTTTTTGTGTTTGGAGGTTTGGGACTTCGTCCTTGTTTGAGGGTTTGAGGGTTTGAGCCGAGTGCTTAATAGGACCGTTAATGATTAACCAATATATAAGGAATATATAAAGAATCACTAAAGATTGAAACGCTCTGTATTATATACATAGTATATAATACTATAATGTTTGCTGTTGCAAATATGCAACAGAAATGCACAATGTATATATTGTCAAAAGTGTCTATTTTTTTATTAAATATTTGCACATGTGCAAAAAAAAGTGTATCTTTGCGCAGAATTTTTGTGAAAGGTGAAAAGTGAAAGGAAAATGAAAACAGTAGTAATCACAGGAGGGTCATCGGGTATCGGGAAAGCGACAGCGGAGCTGTTTGCCGAACAAGGATGGCGGGTATATGAGTGGTCACGCAGCGGACAATCGAGCGATAAGATCACACATATAGCTTGCGACGTGACCAAACCGGAAGAGACAAAGGCGGCAGCAAAGAAAGTGATCGAAGAAGCCGGACAGATCGATGTGTTCATCTCCAATGCCGGATTCGGTATCAGCGGAGCGGTGGAGTTCACCAGTTCCGAAGACGCCCATCGGCAGATGGAGGTTAATTTCTTCGGTGCCCTCAACGGCGTACAAGCCGTTTTGCCGTATATGCGCGAGAAGAAAGCCGGACGTATTATCTTCACGAGCAGCGTAGCCGCCGTACTGAGTATTCCTTATCAGAGTTTCTATAGCGCTTCGAAAGCTGCTATTAACGCATTAGCGTTAGCGTTGCAGAACGAAGTACGTGCGTTCGGGATCCATGTGAGCGTGTTGATGCCCGGCGATGTGTCCACCGGTTTCACGGCAGCACGTAAGAAATCCGAAGAAGGTATAGACGCTTACGGCAACATCCGCAAGGCGGTTTCGGCAATGGAGAAAGATGAGCAAGGCGGAATGAGTCCTCGTCAGATGGCAAAAGAGCTGTACTCGATTGCGACCTGTGCTTGTCCGGCTCCGCAATACATAGGCGGGGCACAGTACAAGATCTTCTGTTTCCTTGATAGGATATTACCTAAACGATTGGTTAACTGGATAGTAGGCAAATTATACTGATGTTTCAATTAGAGAGCCCATATAAACCGACAGGCGATCAGCCGGAAGCTATCAAGGCGTTGGTCGAAGGTGTGCAATCCGGTGCCGAAGCACAGGTGTTGCTCGGTGTGACGGGTAGCGGTAAGACTTTTACGGTAGCTAATGTCATCCAGCAGCTGAATCGCCCGACGCTGATCATGAGTCATAACAAGACCCTTGCGGCGCAGTTATACTCGGAGATGAAAGCGTTCTTTCCGCACAATGCAGTGGAGTATTTCGTGAGTTACTACGACTACTATCAGCCTGAGGCGTATATCCCGAGTACGGATCTGTACATCGAGAAAGACCTGAGTATCAACGAAGAGATCGACCGGTTGAGGTTGAGTGCTGTAGCGGCGCTACTGAGCGGACGAAAGGATGTGATCATCGTTTCATCGGTCAGTTGTATATACGGTTTGGGCAGCCCGCAGGACTTCACCGCTAACGTCATCGAGCTCAAACGGGGCACGGAGATCCCGATGGATGCGTTGCTCAAACAGCTCGTGAGCGCGCAATACGTGCGTAATGATATAGAACTCGCGCGCGGACGTTTCCGCGTGAAAGGCGACACCATCGACATTGCGTTAGCGTACGCGGATTACTTGGTACGCATTGAGTTCTTTGGCAATGAGATAGACGCTATTCTGACCGTTGATCCGATCAGCGGACAGGTGTTGGAGGAGTTTGATCAATACAACCTCTCTCCGGCAACGATTTTCTTAACGAGTGCTGAACGGATTTCTGCCGCCAAAGAGCAGATCAAAGCGGATTTGGCGAAACAGATAGAGTACTTCACCAATATTGGTGAAGAGTTATACGCTAAGCGTATCGAGGAGCGTGTGAAGTACGATCTGGAGATGTTGGACGAACTCGGTTACTGCTCGGGTGTGGAGAACTACAGCCGTTATTTCGACGGTCGGGAAGAAGGCACACCGCCTTATTGTCTGTTGGATTATTTCCCGAAAGAAATGCTGCTCGTGATTGATGAGAGCCACGTGACCGTTCCGCAGATACGCGGCATGTACGGCGGTGACAAAGCGCGTAAGGACAACCTTGTGACCTACGGTTTCCGGCTTCCGGCAGCCCGTGACAACCGACCGCTGAAGTTCGATGAGTTCGAGCAGAAGACGGGACAGACCATTTATGTGTCTGCAACGCCGGATGAATACGAGTTAGAGCGGAGTGAGGGTATCGTTATTGACCAGCTTATCCGTCCGACGGGACTGCTTGATCCGGAGATCGAGGTGCGTCCGACGGAGAACCAAGTGGACGATCTCATGGACGAGATCAAGACGCGTATCCATCGCAACGAGAGGTGCCTCGTTACTACCCTTACCAAACGCATGGCAGAGGAGTTGGACGAGTACCTGCGTCGTTACGGCATCAAGTCAGCTTATATCCACAGCGACATCGACACGATAGAACGCGTGAAGATCATGGAGGACTTGCGAAGAGGTGAATACGATGTGTTGGTGGGTGTGAACCTGCTTCGCGAAGGTCTCGACCTGCCGGAAGTGAGTCTGGTAGCGATTTTGGATGCGGATAAGACAGGCTTCCTGAGAGACCAGCGAAGTCTGACGCAGACGGTAGGTCGTGCGGCTCGTCATGTACACGGCAAGGCGTTGCTGTACGGCGATAAGATCACACCGGCGATGCAGGCAACCATCAACGAGACGAACCGCCGCCGCGCTATTCAGATGCGGTACAACGAAGAGCACGGGATCACGCCGACGCCGATTAAGAAAGAGATCAACACCTCGGCTTTGGCTTCGCTTTACAAAGATCCGGAGGCGGAGAAACAACGTGTGGAGGCGGCTATCCGTGAGAGTTGGAAGACGGCTGATTGGCAGAAGATGGATGCTAAGAAATTGGAGAAAGCAATCGATAACAAACGCAAACAGATGCTTGCAGCTGCTAAAGCTACGGACTTTGAAATAGCTGCGCGGTTGAGGGATGAGATGTTAGAGATGCAGAACAAATTGCAAGCGATAAACGGCTAAAATGAGCCATTTACCTTACAAAATGCACAAAAATCGCATTTTTTACCTGTTTTTCTTGGCTATATCAAAAAAAAGCAGTATCTTTGCAGGCTTTTTCGTGTAAAGAGCATAAAAAAATATTAATTAATCATTATTAACTATTAATTGATTTATGGTAAATCATTATGAAACTGCCTTCGTTCTGACACCCGTTTTGTCTGAACCGCAGACAAAGGAGGCAGTAGAAAAATTCGAGAATCTTCTCACATCGAATGGCGGTACCATTTTGAACCGTGAGGAGTGGGGCTTGAAGCAGTTGGCTTACCCTATCCAAGGTAAAAATTCGGGATTCTATTTCATTCTTCAGTTTGATGCAGAACCCGCAGTAATCGCTACCCTCGAGACCGAGTTCCGTCGTGACGAGCGTGTAATTCGCTTCCTGACAACGCGTCTTGACAAGTACGCATTCGAGTACGCTGAGAAGCGTCGTAACAACTTTAAAAAGGAGGCTTAAGTTATGGCACAGAATGACGAAATCCGCTATCTGACTCCGCAAGGCACGGATCAGAAGAAGAAAAAGTACTGCCGTTTCAAAAAGAGCGGTATCAAGTACATCGATTACAAAGATCCTGAGTTCCTCAAGAAGTTCCTGAACGAGCAAGGTAAGATCCTGCCCCGTCGTATCACCGGTACTTCGTTGAAGTTCCAGCGTAAAGTTGCCCAGGCCGTTAAGAAAGCACGCCACTTGGCTCTGCTGCCTTACGTAACCGATATGATGAAATAATTGTTTAACCGACTTAATTGAAAGGAAAAAATTATGGAAGTAATTCTGATTCAAGACCTTGCAAACCTCGGTTTCAAGAACGACATCGTAAAAGTACGTGACGGCTACGGACGTAACTACCTGCTGCCGCAGAAGATTGCTATCATCGCCAACGAGAGCAACCGCAAACAGTTGGCAGAGAACCTCAAACAACAGGCTCACAAGGCAGCTAAGATTCTGGCTGACGCTCAGGCTCTCGAGGCTAAACTCGCTGAGACCGTAATCGAGGTTAAAGTAAAAGCAAATGAGGACGGTAAGATCTTCGGTACCGTTACCACCCAGAACATCTCTGACGCTCTCAAAGCACAGGAGATCCTGATCGACAAGAAAGTGATCACCATCGCTGAGCCGAT
>ONMU01000062.1 GCA_900319035.1 uncultured Bacteroidales bacterium | reverse complement strand
CATTCAACTGCTCGTCAAACTGCTCCAAATAGATTCCTTTCGGGAACTCCTGATAAGGCGTGTCGGTCTTGTCAAAAAAGAGCCATCTGGGCGACTCGATGCGGTACCGTGTGATACCGGAATCCGAAATAAGCGTCGTCACGGAATCAGTTGCCAAGACCGGTAACTGTTCCCGTGGCGTGAGTATGTCCATCTGCCCCACTTTCTTGGGTCGCGAATGACAAGCACTCAACACAAGAATAGCGAGCAACAGAATGCTGCCCGCTATCATGTATTTATCGGATAGACGTTGACTCACCAATCCAGCCTCCTACGTAATACGTGGAACCCGAGAACTCGTTCGGAAGGTCGAAACGCTCCTCTTTGGTCGGATAATACTTGCTATACGATGAGATAAACTCCGAAGCCTGTGCCTCTACGGAAGGATCAATCTGTTTAGCCTTCACGAATTTATCAACCGCAGCCCAATAAACGGTCTTGTTGAGAATACGACCCTTCGCATCCTGCGGGTACAACTGCGTCGAAGCGTAGCACATACCGATGATGATGTAGCAACGTCCCTGACCTTTGTTCATGTTAAGTCCCTGCAGCGTAGCGATGGAAGCCAAAGCGTACTTACGAGCCTCTTGGTATTTCTTGAGGTTGTTGTAGTAGTAGAACGCTACGTTATACTGGTAGTCTGCTACGTCCTCAAAAGCTTCCTCACCCAGCGCGTAGTTGATAGCCTGATCGTAGTAAGCCACTGCCTGATCATAGTCACCTTTCTTAGCTGCCATGGAAGCACAACCAGCTGCGGACTCCTGCGTCGGATGCAGTTTATGAGCTGCCTCACATGCTGCGAAATAGACATCGCTCTCGGTACAATGAATACGTTTGTAGAGCTTAGCGAGTTTCTGCAGTACATCGAGGTTCTGCAGGTTGCTCTGAACTACCGAAGCGTAGATCTCATCCATCTTAGCGCAATCAGCAGCACCGGAGGATGCGAACAACTCATCTACGTAGTCGCGTTTCTGAGCAGCATACGATGCATTCTTGTTGTTCTCGTCATTAGCCTGAGCGGTCAGATAATTCGAAACCAACTCGTAGTCAGAGATAAACTGCTCAGCGTTCTTCTCGGGATCCTGTTTGTAGAGCTTACGGGAAACCTCAGCCAAGGTCTCCAAAACCTCCATCTTACTTTTCTGCCCCATGGCATCCACAGACTGACGCAGGCACTCACGAGCTTCAGCTATCCGGGCATCGCCGAAGAAAGTAACGTACGCCAAACCTTTTTCACCCATGATGTATGCTTTCGGGTACTTAGGATCATCGCCGAAGTAACGCATACGTTTATCCTGCATCTCCAATGCGAGATTAGCCAGACGCTCTTTCTCTGCCGGATCAGTAGCCTTGTCATAGAGGCTGTTGATCATCTTCGTACCTTGGCTGTAGAGCACTTTGTTGGCATTCGGGCACTCCGAGTACACTTTGTACCAGTGCTCATAGGCGGACTCGTACAACTTCGCACGTATGTCGTCGGTGAAGAGGTTGACTTCCACCTGACACTCGTCCGTGATTGCGGGCTCTTGTTCTTCTACTACAGCAGGTACCTGAACCGGCGCCTCTTCTGCTACTTTTTTCGGTTTCTTTGCACAAGCCAACACCGGTAACGATGCTGCCAAGGCAATAACAAGAATAGATTTAAATTTCATAATGTTGTATATTTTGTGGTTAATAGTTATCAGCATTCAGATTTCAGAATTCAGATTTCAGAATTCAGATATCAGTTTTCAGAATTCAGACTGCAAACACCGTGCCAAACTACAATTTGCGTTTGAAGAACCATGTTTCGGCAATGCCGACACCGAGTGTAAAACGCAGGCAGTGTTCCTCCAAACCGGCTTTCTTTCCGCGATGGGAATACTCGATGGTGGTATTGATGTTCGTTCCGATAGAATAAAGCGGGAAACCGATACCGATACTTGCCGTATAGCGTTTGGCTCCGATGGAGGCGAGGTACTCATCTTGTATATTCACGCCCGCGCGCCACATCATACGTTCTGCGTACTTACGGCTCGTCGGATTGTGGCGGTACTCGAGACCGAAAGCGATGCGGTTCTTATCCTGTAAACCGCTGTACTTACCCGGCAGACCGTTGAACAGCGCTTTGGACATATGCTGACGCTCGAAATCGAAAGCCAGTGTCAGTCGTTTGTCCCACACATAGCTGGCACCAATACCCCATACTATCGGCAACTCCCAGCCGTCCTCGTAAATAGGAATAGAGTCCTCGGATTGCGTCTCGATGAGCACATATTCGCTCTTGAGCTTCATCTTGCTCTCAAACATTCCGCCCACAACGACCGAGTGCTTGTCCCACGTATGGAAGAACTGCGCACCGTAACGCAGCCGTACATCGCTGACGCTCATGATCTCGTACTGGATAGTCGGATTGAGTCCTGTCTCTGTGAACGAAAGCGTACGCGCACGATTGAGGTCACCCCACATATAGTAGAAATTGGCACCAAGGGCTACCCAGTTGCAGATATTAAAACTGAGACCTCCGTACACCTCGCTGATGTTTCCGCTTCCTTCGTACTGGGTCTGGTAGTGGTAGCCGTCATTGCCGGTAGAGCCGTTCAGGGTGATGGCATAGCCGACCGAGCTATAGGGCAGCACACCCACCGAGGCAGCAATCCATTGCTTCCAGATAGGCACTTGGATCGTCACGTATTCGAGGTTACCGTTGGCTTTGTTGCGATGACCCGACGCATCTTGATAGCGACTCCAGTTGACGCTGGCTGCTACGTCCATCATGAACGTGAGTGTGTCGCAAGATGTATAGGACGCAGGTTGCGCAGGGTTGATGGCACGGTTGTTACGCATACCAAACCCTACTCCGCCCATACCACGGAAAGCTGTCGGGACATTCTCATTGAGGTCACCATAAGCGTACCGTGAATAAGGCGAACTGGATAAGTTCTGCGCTTCGACGCCTGTACTGAGCAGCAAGGCTATCCCAAAAATGATGTTTCTAAATATCTTATTCATTCTGTTTTGTATATCCTTTGTCTTTAAGCGGAGTGTTTTTATTCCAAATCAGTATTTCATTGAGTCCTATGAGCACCAAGTTTTTCTCGTATTGTAATTCCCGTTTCTCGGTGCGGGAGGTACGCACGTTATTCAATATATAAGGTGCGTTTCCTCCGGTGAGGAAGGTGCGGAAATGGGGCATTTTCTCCTGCAAAGTCCGCATATAGCCTTTCACCTCATAGGCAACTCCTCTGATCACTCCGGCAGCTATCGCGTCTCGGGTGTTCTTACCAAAGAGCGGAATGAGTTCGTTCTCATCGACATCGACCAACGGCAGTTTCTTGGTCATGCGTTGCAGCATCGTGAAGCGCATCTTGAGCCCCGGAGCTATATTTCCGCCCAGATATTCGCCTTCCGCCGTCACGAAATCATAGGTGATAGCCGATCCGGCATCGATGATAAGCAGGTTCTCGTTGGGGCACAAGCTCTTGGCTCCCACAGCCGCAGCCAGACGGTCTTGACCAAGTGTATGAGGGGTGTCGTATTTATTGACAATAGGCACCGGTGTCATATGGTCGAAGAGCACAAAATGCTGCGAGCGACGATTCAGCGTATTCACCACGGCTGCCTCTATATTCACCACCGAACTGATGATTGAGTCGGTGATGTCATAGAGGTCAAAGAGGCGTTCCACATCTGTGGACGAGAACTGCTTGTAGATAAAATGATTGATCATCTTACCTTCGTCCGTCATCAACGCCACTTTCGTTCGGCTATTTCCTTGGTCAATACACAGATTCATAATTTTGGATTAAGGACCGTTCGTTTCACTCACTAAAGGAATAAGGAATAAAGACTAAAATGCTTTTATATAGTCGAAGCCGTCCCATCTTTATTCTTTCAGCGAAGCGGTCTTTACTCTTTCAGCGAAGCGGTCTATTATACCATCGAGGTGTACAGGAACCGCTTAATCGATTTCTTCGGGGTTTTCTCAAACTCATGCGGATAGAGCTTGACGAGAGCGATCTGCTCATAGGCAGCTAACTCGGAGTTCACCTGCTTGCGGGAATCCTCGATAATCTCAGCTATCTGCTCTTTGGTCAAGCCACTGGCATCCACCTCGTTGTAATCCGGACAGATGAGCGCTACCAGACGGTTATCTTCCTGCTGCAGTACCAAGGACTCCAAGACGTACGGCATATTATTGATCTTCGCCTCTATCTCCTCGGGGTAGATGTTCTGTCCCGAAGGACCGAGCAACATCGTTTTGCAACGACCTTTGATATACAGGAATCCGTCTTCGTCCAACATACCTAAGTCACCTGTACGTAACCATCCGTCCTTGGTGAACGAGTCTTTGGTAGCCTCGGGGTTCTTGTAATAACCGAGCATCGTGTTTTCACCACGAACGACTACCTCGCCGATGCCTTCGCTATTGGGGTTCAAGATCTTCACTTCCATGATACCTTCCAGCGGACGTCCGCAGGAGTACATACGCGGTCCTTCGGTGATAGGCGTATAGCAGATGAGCGGTGCGCACTCGGTCATTCCGTAGCCCACGGAAACGGGGAACTTGATGCGATGCAGGAACGCTTCTACCTCGGGGTTGAGCGGAGCACCGCCGATGATCATCTGGCTGAACTCGCCACCGAAAGCCTGCACGAGCTGTTCGCGGATGCGCGAGCAGACCATCTCGTCGAGGAACGGCACTTTCAATACCCAGCTTACGGGCGGTTTCTGGATCTGCGGAACGATCATCTTCTTGTATATCTTCTCCAAGATCAGCGGCACAGACAGAATAACGGTCGGTTTGATTTCCGCGAAAGCCTTGAGCAGGATCTTCGGACTCGGGGTACGGCCGATGAGCCATGTGTGTCCGCCTGCTGCCAGACAGGAAAGGAAGTCAAACGCACAACCGTAGGCATGAGCCAGCGGCAGGAAGGTCACGAACCTCGAACCGGAGCAAGCGATGCCGCTCTCCAGACCATAACGGACGTTGCCCGCCAAGGCATTGAGCGGAGTGATCACACCCTTGCTGAAACCGGTCGTGCCGCTCGTATAGTTGATAGAAGCGATCTCCTCGTTGCTACGCTCGTCGTAATGCACATCTTTTGCCCAATAGCCATCGGGGTACTTTTTCTTAAACAAGTCATTGATGGCATCATAGTTGATCTTCTTGGGGTTCAGCTTGAGGGTGATCGGATGCCAATCGTTCAAGCTGATGGTAGCCAACACATGCGGAATCTGATCGAGTTCAATACCCTCCCAGTTGATGTCGCTGATGAAGAGCAGTTTGGACTCCGAGTGATTGATAATATGGATCGCATCGTTCGCACGGAAATCCTGCAGGATCGGAACGATGATTGCTCCATAGGTCACCGTAGCGAGATAGACTGCTACCCAATTGGTGTTATTCTTACCCATCACGGCGATCTTGTCATTCTTCTTGATGCCGCATTCCTCAAAGAGAATATGCAGTTTAGCAATAGTGATCGCCAACTCGCCATAGGTGAGCGTTTTGTCGGTTCCATAATCGGTCACAGCTTCCTGATCCCAGTGTTCGCGGAACGAACGCTCGTAAAACTTAACAAAGTTGTATTTTTCTTCCGTCATCATGATGTTAGACGATTTTTATGATTATAGACTTACGGTTACAGGTCATTCCCCATTTTCTGAAGGCCACTGGATGCATCGGGTTTGCGCTCTGCGGGCTGCTTCGCGATATAGACGTCATCCACGATAAACTGGCTCTTACCTCTCCAAGGCAAGGTACCGAGATAGCGTTTCCAATGCAGCTTCACGCCGGTGTTCATCCCCTCGTTGAGCTTGCGAGCCACGCCCTCATCCACAACCGAGAAATGAAACTCATTGGACTGAATAGAGCCCTGCACCTTCGAGTTCTTCAAACCCGACTGAATCATCTTTCCCTCATAGGTCTTGAACACAAAACCCTCTTTCTGGAAATAGTTGATGTCCCCTTCGTTCACACCCTCGGCATACACAAAAAAGAACTTGATAAAGATAAACAGAGCGATTACCACAACGGAGATAATCGACACCCATGTTAGAATTTTAGCAGAAGTACTCATATGTTGTTATTTTAAGTTTTCGTTCATTCTTTCCCTTTTATCGGAAAATCGGGCACAAAGGTACAAAAAATATTTCATATACGCAAGCGCGTACGCGAATTTTTTTCATATATGTGATTTTTTTGCATTTTTTCATCTTTCTTTTGGCGGTTTGAAGAAAAAGTATTATTTTTGCGCCCCGAATGCAAAAATATAGTTTTATGAAGAAAATTTTCGCTATTTTATGTTCTGTTTTTACGCTGACGAGTGCCTATGCCTTCAAGCGTGACACGTTTCCGGACATCAAGCCCGGAGAACATTCTACGGTTGAGTTTCACACCGAGTACGGTTTTAACGATGTGTGGAGTCATCATGGCAATTTTGATCTGAGCGCTACGGTGCCTATTCACAAGCATTTTGACATGGAAGCGGGCATACAGTTGTCCACAGCCAATGTCTATACCCTGAATGTGGAGTTGAACACCAAGTTCCTCTTGACCAAGAAACATCAGCGTGAGTTGTATTTCAAGGCTCGTTTCTTGCCGCGTTTCATCGTGCGTGCCCGAGCGTGCGAGTTCAACCTCGCTTTCGGACTTGGTTACCGTCAGGACTACGTCGATATCTTAATCGGTACGAACATCCGTATGATGGACGAGCTCAGGCGTAAGGAGGATTACCACATGAACGAGATGATTGCAGAGACGTTCTACCCCGCGTATTCCTTGGAGGTGTTTGCTCGTCCTATTGCTTGCAACTGGAACATCTCTGCGCGTATCACGAACTTAGGAGAATGGCAGATAGAGCGTATGTGGAACCCCATCTTCTCGCTCGGCGGAAGGTACGATCCGGCGGAGCACTGGAGAGTGATGCTGCGCGTCGATTGCAAACCTGCCGGTATGTTTAACATGACCGCCGCTTTCTTCGCTATCAATGGTATAGCCGGTGTTGCTTATACGTTTTAATGAAAAAATATGACGACTATGAACAATCATAAATTTTTGAGTTTGCTGCTGGTTTGCCTTGTTACCTGCAGCGCATGTAACCGTTTGGATATCGGAGGTATTTTCGGAGGATGCAAACCCCACCATGATGCGCGTTTCAAGCACTCTATGGTGTGGAACGATGTGTACTGCCTTTCGAATAATTTAGAGGACGACTGTCTGGCGCATATTCATGCCAAAGACAGTGCCTATTATACCATCTATTGGGCTACCGACCTGCATATACAGGGAGAAGGAATGACCGTCATGCTGGATACGTTTGTCAGCATGTCGATGGGTAACTATACCATCCAAGGCAAGACCTTCAACGTAGGCGATACCGCCACGGCGGTGATCTTCTGCGGCGACATCATCGATGCCAAGAACAACTATCCGGTTTTCTACAGACATATTCAGCCGCTGTACGACAACCACGTGCCGGTCTTCTGTACGCCGGGTAACCACGATCTGTGTTTTGGTCAATGGACCGAATACGAGGCGCATTTCCACACGAGCACCTATTGGTTTGACATCACTACGCCGAACGGAAAGAAAGACCTCTACATCAGCGTCGATTCGGGTGATGCTACCCTTGGTAGTGAACAGTTCAAATGGCTCAAGAACCTCTTGGAGCAGAAATCCAAAGAGGGATACCGCCACATCATCGTCTTCACCCACACGCATATGTTCAAACGCGACTCTAACAATGCCCACGGAGCGAACTACGCGGTGGAGGAGATCTACGAGCTGACGTACCTGTTCTCCAAATACAGAGTAGAATACTACATCTGCGGTCATGACCATTCGCACGAGGAGACCACGTATAAGAACGTGAAGTACTACACCATCGGAGCCATGAAGGACAGTTATCTGGGCAAGGCGGCGTATATGACCATGACGGTCTTTAACACTACCGGTCAAGACGCTGCTCCGGTTTATCTGGAGCTCCACCGCATGAGCGGAGAGAACTATATCTCGTGGGACGATGTGAATAATTAATAATTAAGAATTCAGAATTAAGAATTAAGATTTCAGATGGACGAACGCTATTTGAAACTGCTGAGCGAGAAATTTCCGAACGCGCAAGCGGTGATTACTGAGTTGATTAATCTGCGTGCTATCCTTTCGTTGCCGAAAGGAACGGAGCACTTCGTGTCGGATCTGCACGGCGCCTCGATGGCGTTCATCCATATGATCAAGAATGCGTCCGGAGTCGTTAGGCGCAAGGTCGATGAGGTATATGGCACCTCTATCTCCGAGGAGGAGAAACGTGCCATATGCGCGCTCATCTATTATCCCGACGAGCGGCTCGAACTCATCAAACGGTTCTACGCCGGAGAGGAAGTGGACGGCATCCTCAATGTCAATTCGCAGATCTCTAATCTCACATCTTTAGAGGAATGGTACCGCGTACGGCTGCATCAGATTGTCAATATCGCCCGTGCGGTGACCATCAAATACAGCCGTTCCAAAGTGCGGAGACTCATGCCGAAGGACTATGCCTATATCATTGGCGAGTTGCTGCATGAGTCGAACTTGGAGCAGCATGAGCGGCAGACCTATTACAACGCCATCATCGATGCCATCATCGAGACCGGCAGTGCCGACCAACTCATCATCGTCATCTCCTATCTCATCCATTCGCTCACCATCGACACCCTGCATATAGTGGGCGACATCTTCGACCGCGGTTCGGGAGCATCGAAGATCTTGGATGTGCTCTCTACCGTGCGCGATTACGATATCCAGTGGGGCAACCACGACATCGAATGGATGGGAGCCATGGCGGGTAACTTGGCGCTTTTAGCTACCGTGCTGCGCGTATCTATTAGGTACGCCAATATCGAGACCCTCGAAGAGGGCTACGGTATCAACCTCCTGCCCCTCGCTAACTTCGCTATGACCATCTACGGCGATGACCCCTGCTCTATTTGGCAGACTCGCGATTTTGAGAATAATCCGCGTCTCACGCGCTCCGCACAACTGATGGCGAAGATGCACAAAGCGATCTCGATCATCCAGTTCAAATTAGAGGGTCAGACCGTTCTTCGTCACCCCGAATGGAATATGGATCATCGTGCCCTACTGCATCACATAGACTTCCAAAACGGCACTATTCAATTACCAATTTCAAATGTCAAATCTCCAATAGCAACGTATAAGTTGCTTGACACCCATCTGCCGACCATCAATCCCGACGATCCGTACGCTCTGAGCCAAGAGGAGAAAGACCTCATGGATCAGCTTTGGCGCTCGTTCCGTAAGTCCGAGAAGATGCAGAAACATCTGAGGATGCTCTATGAGCATGGTTCGTTATACTTGGTGCGTAACGGTTTCCTACTCTACCATGCCGCTATCCCTCTCAATGCCGATGGCTCGTTCACCGAAGCGGAGGTCTGCGGACAGCGTGTGGCAGGCAAAGCACTCATGGATCGTACCGACGCTATCATTCGACAGGCGTACTACGGAGAAGGACAAGACAAACAGAACGCACTCGACTATATGCTCTATCTCTGGCAAGGCGAGTTCTCGCCGCTTTACAACAAGGATAAGATGACCACTTTCGAGCGCTATTTCATCGCCGATAAGTCCTCTCACGAAGAGAAAAAAGGCGCTTATTTCGTTCTCTCCGACGATGAGAAAGTGTGCGAGAAGATCCTTCAGGAGTTCGGTCTTAATCCGGCTACAGGGCGGATTATCAACGGACACGTACCTGTTCGTACTATCAAAGGCGAGACACCTATTCGGGCAAACGGCAAGCGGTTTGTCATCGACGGCGGCTTCTCCAAGCCCTACCAAGAGAAGACCGGCATTGCGGGGTACACCCTCATCTATAACAGCCACGGCATCCAGCTCGTGGAGCATGAGAGTTTCGAGAGCCGCGAGCAAGCGATCCTCTCCGGCTCGGATATCCACAGCCGCACACTCTTGCAGGATTTCTTAGCGCCCGAAGGACAAGACCCCGCTTCCGGTAAACGCATGAGGATCTGCGACACCGATAAAGGCAAGGAGCTGCTCGAACAGATTGCCTCTCTCGAACAACTCCTCCACGCCTACCGTTCCGGTCTCTTCCATGAGCGGTAAGATAAACGAAATGTACGAAGGAACAATGTAAGATGTACAATTTATGTAAGAAGGAAGAATGTAAGATGTAAAATTTATGTACGAAGGAAGAAAAAGCGCATCCTCACGGGTGCGCTTTGTCTTGAATGGACGATTGTCCGCCGCGTAAATCGGAAATCCCGCTAAGCGGTAAATCATACATCCTTCGTACATCGTACATTTGTACATCGTACATTAGTGCATCGGCTTTTAGCCGTTGTGCTCGGCGTCATACGCCTCTTTCTCGAGCTTCCAGAGGAAGGCACGCATGGTCTTTTTGCCGTTCGGGGCGTCCTTCTGAGCTGCGAAAGCGGCTTGGTCGGCACTGATCTTCATCAGGTCTTTC
>ONMU01000060.1 GCA_900319035.1 uncultured Bacteroidales bacterium | reverse complement strand
TTGATTATTTTCCTAAGTTAGTAGACACTCTTCCTAACTTTGTTGACACTTTCCTAAAAAAGTAGACAATCATCCTAAATTAGTTGACAGTGCCGATTGCAACTATGTAAAAAAAATGAAAAATTTGTTACTACGAACCCATAAACCAATAAAAACATAACTCCCTTCACTCGGAAGAGTGGGCGGGAGTTATATATAGTTAAGAGGTCCTTTTTAAAGCGAAAACAGTCGTCATCACGACGCCTGTTTTTCTAAGGTATTAGTCTGTTTATTTAAGGTACAAAAAAGATTGGTCTTCATTAATTGCCATTTGGTCATTTCGCCAATTATTGGATCATTTCCAAGTGGCTATTTTGTAAAGTGGACTTGTCATTTTTCAAATCCGGTGCAAAGGTACTGCTTTTTTTTTATATAAGCAAATCTTTTTATATGTTTTATAGCATATATCGTCAAAAAAAACGCATTTTTCACTAAAAATGGCATTTTTTAGCTATAAATTTATAATCTTTCCAATTCAATGACTTCTAAATTATCAATTTTGGAACCATCGATGGTAAAGCGCAAAAGCGTTTGGCAGGGTTGCCATCCTTGCTTTCCTGCCGCTCCCGGATTCATGGTGAGGAACTTATAAAGTGGATCGTATTGCACCTTCAAAATATGGCTATGACCGCAGACAAATAAGTCGATGACATTTACCATTTGGTCATGTACCATTTGTTCATTTATTGGGTCATTTGACATTTGGGCATTTATTAGGGCATTTTTTGCTTCCAAACTTTTGCGGAACCACGGAATGAGCCAAGGGTTATAATGTCCGGGATAGCCGCCAATATGGGTCATAAGGACGTTGACATCTTCCACCCGGAATCGGTAGAACTCCGAAAGCGAATAGCGCACATCGCCGGAATCCATATTGCCAAAGACAGCCCTTGTGGGTTTGAACTCACGAAGACGATGAAGTACCATGTCGGAGCCGATGTCTCCTGCATGCCAAATCTCATCTACATCCTTGAAATGCTCAAAGACGCGTTGGTCTAACAGACCATGAGTATCGGATAAGAGGCCAATGCGAGTCATTTTAATGAATAATTAACAATGAATATCTATTTTCTTGTTAATTTATTAATAGTAATTATTGCAGCGAGGATAGCGAGGGTGGATATGGAGATAAAGAAGACTACATCGCGAAGATCTAAGACACCGCGGGAAAGGGAAGAGTAGTGGTCTTGGAAAAGCACCCAATACAACACAAAGCAACTCAATGCGGCACAGATGAAACAAACGATCTGACTTTTGCTGAACGTCGCGCATAGCAAGCCGATTGCCATGAACGTGCTACTCAAGAGGATCAAGCCGATGAACGAACCCAAGAATGCTCCGCTATCTAAATTACCCATCGGTTCAGCCATGTATGCCACCACAAAATAGTGTACAAAACACGGCAGCAGACCGATTAACACTAACGTCCATGCCGCAAAATACTTACCGAGCATAATACGTGTTAGCGAGACTGGTTTAGTGCGAATAAGATCCCAAATGCCGGACTGTCGCTCTTCGGATAGCAATCGCATCGTCAAAGCAGGGCAGAGCAGCATGAAGAGCCACGGACTCAATTGGAACAATCCATCCACTTGGGCATACCCGGAATCAATGATGTTCCATTGACCCGGGATCACCCAAAGGAAGAGACTAATCGCCAATTGGTACAAGCCGATAACGATATATGCAATCGGCGTGGAGAAATAATATGTGAGTTCCTTCTTATACATTTACCATTTGGTCATTTACCATGTACCATTTATTTGGCCATTTAGCCATTTAGTGTTTCACTTCAAGGTCTTTGTTTACCGGTGTTTTTGGGAAGAAGAGCCAGAAAGCCACAGCTACCACGAGGGCAAAGCCTGCAAAGATGTACCATGCTTGTTTCCAACCATCCCAAACAGCGAGCGGTCCTTGCGAGGTGACTTCCTCTGCCATGACGAGCTTATTGACAATCGCTTGCGCGGAGAGCGTACCGATAGTAGCTCCGAAACCGTTGGTCATCATCATAAAGAGACCTTGTGCCGACGAACGCTGTGCTTCTTCGGTCTCCTGATCTACGTATAGCGCACCGGAGATATTGAAGAAATCAAAGGCAAAGCCGTAAACAATACAACTGAGCACGAACAAGATCACACCCGGCATACCAGGATTACCTGCTCCAAAGAACGCAAAGCGGAAGACCCAAGCGAACATTGCCATGAGCATGACGTTCTTGATACCGAAGCGCTTGAGGAAGAACGGAATAGCAAGGATACAGAGTGCCTCGCAGATCTGCGAGATAGAGATCAGGATGTTAGCGTGCTGAACGCCGAATGTATTAGCGAACTCTTCGATAGCGCCAAACGAGGTGATGAAGGGGTTTGCGTACGAGTTGGTCACTTGCAGACACATACCAAGCATCATCGAGAAGATGAAGAAGAGTGCCATCTTCTTTTGTTTGAAGAGCGCAAAAGCTTTGAGACCCAGTGCTTCTACGAGATCCACAGATCCTTCTGACTTATTGATCTCACAAGCCGGAAGGGTGAGCGAATAAGCCGCCAAGAGAATACTCAGACCACCGGAAACGACAAACTGCCAAGGCGTAGCTTGGAATCCGAGCAGGTCAATACACCACATGGTAGCAATGAATCCGACCGTTCCGAACACACGAATAGGCGGGAAGTCCTTGACCGTGTCCATCTTAGCTTTGACCAAGGCATTGAAAGCTACCGAGTTCGTCAGCGCGATGGTCGGCATGAAGAACGCTACAGAGATGGTGTAGAGCGAGAAGAGGGTAGCAAACTGCACATCTGCCGCCGTATAGGCATAGAGACCTGCAGCGCACATGAAGATACCCGCTAAGGCGTGACAAAGGCTGAGCGTCTTTTGCGCCTGAATCCAACGGTCCGCCACAATACCCATCAACGCAGGCATGAAAAGGCTGACGATACCTTGGATAGAGTAGAACCATCCGATGTGCTGACCCATACCTTGTTTGAAAAGGTACGTTCCCATTGAGGTTAAGTACGCGCCCCACACAGCGAACTCCAAGAAGTTCATGACGATGAGGCGGATTTGAAGTGATCTGTTTTTCATATTGTTGTTGTTTTGTTGTTTGCTAGTCTCTCTAGTCTCACTAGTCTCTCTAGTATTCTAGAATTCCGAGGTGAAATGGAACGTGATATGTTTGTAATCCTGTTGCGCCATGGAAAGGACATAAGCGGAGTCCGCCATGAAGACATCGCGACCTTCTTTGTCCGTTGCCATATACTGCGCTTTACGTTTCTTGAACATATCGAGTTCGGCATCGTCGTCGGACTCAATCCAACAGGCTTTGTACATCTGGAGCGGTTGCCATTTGCATTTAGCTTGGTACTCATGCTCCAAGCGGTATTGGATAACCTCGAACTGGAGTTGTCCCACCGTTCCGATGATCTTACGACCGTTGAGTTGGCTCACAAAGAGCTGCGCTACACCTTCGTCCATGAGTTGGTTAATACCCTTATCGAGTTGTTTCTGCTTCATCGGGTCGGCGTTGTCAATGTATTTGAACATCTCCGGTGAGAAGGACGGCAGACCTTTGAAATGCAAGTGTTCACCTGCTGTGAGCGTGTCTCCGATCTTGAAGTTACCAGTATCGGGCAGACCCACTACGTCTCCTGCAAACGCTTCATCGACCGTCTCTTTCTTTTGCGCCATGAAGCATGTCGGAGCCGCAAAACGCATCTGCTGGTCCTTGCGCACGTGATAATAATAGGTGTTGCGCAGGAACTTACCGGAACAGATCTTGAAGAATGCGATACACGAGCGGTGGTTCGGATCCATGTTTGCGTGGATCTTAAAGCAAAACGCTGTGAACTTATCTTCCATCGGTTCTACGGTACGCTCTTCGGCTGTAACCGGAAGAGGTGAGGGTGCATTCTCTACTAAGAAATCCAGCAACTCCTGCACGCCGATGGTCTTGTATGCCGAGCCGAAGAAGACCGGTGCGAGATCACCACGCAGGTATGCTTCTTTGTCAAACTCCGGATAGACACCATCAATCATCTCGAGGTCTTCTTCCAGTTTCGGAGTAAGTTCTGATGGGCGATTGTTGAGTGCGAAGACAGACTCGAATTTTAGTCCTTGTCCGTTCGCCCAAGTTACGGGCGTACAATGAATACCGAGTTCTTTCTCCGCTTCGTCCATGAGATCGAACGGATCTTTACCTTCGCGGTCCATCTTGTTCATGAAGACCATGACCGGCGTTTTACGCATTCTGCACACTTCCATGAGTCGGCGAGTCTGCGCTTCGACACCTTTCGCGGAGTCGATGACGACGATGGCTGAGTCCACGGCAGTAAGCGTGCGGAAGGTGTCTTCCGCAAAGTCTTGGTGACCCGGTGTGTCAAGGATGTTGATATGATGGTCTGCGTAGTCAAAGCCCATGACGGAAGTGGCTACGGAAATACCACGTTGTTTCTCGATCTCCATCCAGTCGGAGGTAGCAGTCTTGCGGATCTTGTTAGATTTGACTGCTCCGGCTACGTGAATAGCACCTCCATAGAGCAGGAGTTTCTCGGTCAAAGTCGTCTTACCGGCATCCGGGTGCGAGATGATCGCAAAAGTGCGACGTTTTAATATTTCGTTTTGATCAGCGGAGGGTAGCATTGAATTTCTCTTCGAATGTTGCCTTTAGGCGGTTCATAATATTCTCAATCTGTGTATCTTTGAGCGTGTTCTCTGCATCTTGGAGGATGAAGGAGAGGGCATAGGATTTCTTGCCTTCTTCAAGGTTCTTTCCCTCATAGACATCAAACAGATAGACGTTCTTTTTTGCCTTCATAGACGTCGAAGAGATAGACGTTCTTGAGGAGCTTGCGCTCGGTAGCAAAGGCTTCGCGGGCGAGGTCTGCAAACTCGATGGATTTATCTACGAGGAGCGCAAAGTCTCGTTTTACCTCCGGATATTTGGGCAGGTCGTTGATAACCGCTTTGTATTGCTTATTCTGCTTGAGCAGTTGGTTCCAATCGAGGTCTGCGTAATAGACTTCTTGGTCAATGTCAAAAGCTTTGAGTTGCTTGCGGTTGACGATACCGATGAAGCCGAGTGCCTTGCCGTTAGCGGCTTTGAGGACAAGACCATCCGAGAAGAGTTCGTTCTCCAGACGCTCAACGGTCGTTTTGGAGAGATCGACACCGAGACGCACAAGGATGTTATTCACATATGCGTGGAGCTGATAGAACGTGGTTTTCTCTTCCTTGCGTACCCAAGTCTGTGCGGCTTTATTACCGGTGAGCCAAAGACCGATGTGCGGTTCCTCAGAATACTCGACGAGCGAGTTCTCGGGGTTGTGCTCACGGGCAGCAGGGTTAGCTTTGTAATGGTAACAATTACCAAACTCGTAGAACTTGAGGTCGCTGTTCTTACGGTTAGCGTTACGAGCGATAGACTCCAGACCGCCAAAGAGCAAGGTCTGACGCATCACACCGAGATCTTGGCTCAAGGGGTTCATGATCTTGACGCACGTATCGAGCGTCAGTTGGGTCAGCGGCTCGTAGTACGATACCTTGGTAAGCGAGTTATTGAGGATCTCATTGAAGCCCTGTGCGGTGAGTTGCTCTGCAATCTTACGACGCAGTTTTTCGGGATCCGGCTTGAGACCATATGCAAGGCTGGTATTCAGTTTCTCGGGGAACTCGATGTTATCATAGCCGTAGATACGGAGGATGTCTTCCACTACATCGCACTCACGCTGTACGTCCACACGGTAACGCGGTACTTCCAACTGCCAGGAGTCGCCAAGCTTGGCGACTATATTGATTTCAAGGGCTTTGAGAATCGTTTCGATGGTGTCCTCACCGATGGCTTTGCCAATAAGAGAGTTGACGCGATGGATGTCAATAGTAACAGGCCACGGCTTGAGAAGCTCAGGAGTGGCGGTATGGTCTAGGATTCCCCCGATGTACTCTGCATTTGATACCGATTTGATAAGGAGAGCAGCCCGTTTGAGGACATAGAGTGTGTTGCAGGGGTCACAGCCACGCTCGTAACGGAAGGAAGCATCGGTCTGGAGCTGGTGACGACGACTGGTCTTGCGGATGGTCACTGGGTCGAAATAGGCTGACTCCAAGAAAATGTTCTTGGTATTTTCGGTTACACCGCTCTCAAGTCCGCCAAAGACACCGGCAATACACATGGCTTCTTCTTTGTTGGCAATCATCAGATCGCGGCTATCCATCTCACGCTCTACGCCGTCAAGGGTAACGAATTTCTCGCCTTGACGAGCATAGCGAACATGGATTTCGTTACCTTTGATTTTGTCTGCATCGAAGGCGTGAAGCGCTTGTCCGCACTCATGGAGCACGAAGTTCGTAACATCAACGATGTTGTTAATCGGACGCAGACCGATAGCGAGCAGGCTGTTCTTGAGCCAATCCGGCGATTCTTTGACCTCCACACCTTTGATATAAAGACCCGAATAACGCGGAGCAGCATCGGGCGCGTCCACGAAGACGGTAATTGGTCGTTGGTCATTAGTCGTTGGTAGTTTGTCGAATTCCTCTACAGAGGGTTTGGTGAGTGCAACTTCCTGTCCGTGGGCTTTGTAGTACGCATAGAGATCGCGTGCTACGCCGTAGTGAGAAGCGGCGTCGGAACGGTTCGGCGTAATGTCCACCTCAATGATAGTATCGTCCTGCACATTATAATACTCACGTGCGGGCATACCCACGCGCGTATCAGCAGGCAGCACGATAATACCTGCATGGTCGGAACCCACACCGATCTCATCTTCCGCGCAGATCATACCAAAGGAATCTTCGCCACGCAGTTTGCCTTTCTTGATAGTAAAGGACTGATCTCCGTCATAGAGAACCGTTCCGATAGTAGCCACAATGACTTTCTGCCCGGCAGCTACGTTCGGTGCCCCACAAACGATCGGCAGCGGTTCTCCCTCACCGATATTCACTTTGGTGATATGCAAGTGGTCGGAATTAGGGTGGGGTTCACAACTCAACACTTCTCCCACTACGAGACCTTTCAAGCCACCTTTGATGGTTTCTACGGTCTCCACTGTACCCACTTCCAAACCGATAGAAGTAAGAATTTTTGCTACTGTCTCAGCGTCGTCTGTCAACGCGATGTAGCGTTTTAACCAATTGTACGAAATATTCATCTATTTACGATTTTACGATTTACAATTTAGGATTTTACAAAATCGGCTACAAAGGTACAACTTTTTTTTGAAATACGCAAGCGCGCGTGCAAAATATTTTGCAATAATTAGCAAAGAGGGGAGATAAGTGCTGATTTTTTTATAAAAAAATCTTCAAGGTCTTGTGTATATGAAATATTTTTAGTAATTTTGCAGCGTGAAGTAGTGTGTAAATGAAAAAACAATCATTTAACTAAATAAATTATAACACAATGAAAAAGTTTTTCTCTTTCGTGGTAGCCGCTCTGATGAGCGTAGCCATGTGGGCAGGATCCAACGACCTGCTATGGGATTACACGGAAGGCCAGCCGGCAAGCAGCCCGGACAACGGTCTGTATTTTAACAACAAGTGCCAAGATGCAGGCGCGTCCGGAAAGAACGGCCTGAATGGTATCAAATTGAACAGTTCGGGTTATTGCTGCTTTACCAAGGCGGCTGTTCCGGGTAAGTTGAAACTGAGTTTTGGTCCGCGTAGCGGTAGCAACGCTGCCGATGTGCAAGTATGGAACTGGAGCGGTGACGCGAGTGCGCAAACCAAAGGTGAAACGCAGTACGCTACCACCGGTCAGCAGACCGAGTACGGAACACAAGTTGTTGAGTTGACGGCGGAGCAGAACAATATCTACCTTTGCCGTGGTGTGAACACAGAGACTGTGCTGCAGAAGATTCAGTTCATTGAGGATCAACCGCGTACGTTTGTAGATTTCAAGATCGAGTTCCGTGATAATCCTTATACCGTTCTTGAGCCCGCAGCCGGTCTGCCGGATGGTGTTGTGGTAGATTGCCCGACCTACAACGGCGGTCAGCATGGCGTGCAAGGCGGTACGATCACGGTGCCGGTGGACGGCATGGTGAAATTTACCATCGGTGCTTGTCAGCATAGCCAAACAGACATTACCGTGAAGAAAGACGGTGAGGTGTACGCAACGATCAGCAATAAGGAAGCTTGCGGAGAACAAAAACCGAACTATAATCAGAACGTGACCTACATGTATCTGGGCGATGCCGGTTTGCTGACCTTCGAGTTCGGCTCGCAGACCTACGTACCGTATTTCTTCGCAGAGGCAACGGATATCATTCCGTGTGAGATCATCTTCAAAGACCAGAACGGAGCGGAGATCGCTCGTCAGGAGACCTATGAAGGTGCTACGTTGGGCATGTTGCCGGAAGCGAGTGTGCTGCCGGAGATAGCAGAAGGTTTTGCATTCCGCGGATGGTTCTATACCAGTGGTAAGAAAGCCGCTATTGGTGATCCGATCAATGGTAACACCACTATTCAGGCAAAAGTGACTCCTATTGAGGAGGCTATTGTTGGTTCCGTTCAGACTTATGATTTTGCATCGGCTATCTTCTATCCGGAGGATCACGAGACGGTAGAGGTGAACGGCGGTGCATTCCATGATGGTACACACGGTTGGTATTTCGCAGCAGACGGCTCGATCCGCGTGCAGGTAGCAGGCAATGCAGTGGTAGTAGTGACGCTTTGCAAGTATTCGGAGAGCGGCGACGTTAAAGTGATGGCAGGTGAGCAAGAGTTGGCTTCCTATTCCGTAGTGAAGGAAGAGACTCCGGATGGCACAGAACTGACTGCTCAATACGCAGGTGAAGCAGGATGGTTGACCATCAGCTGGACAGCTAAACAGTATATCCACAAAGTAGTGGTTTACAACGTGCTTGATTTCATGGAGAAAGATCCGGAGACCGGTTATTTCGTAGTGCCGGCAGGTGACGTAGCTTCGTTCCTCATGGCTCTGGTACAAGCCCAAGCGGGCGATAAGATCTTCCTGCCGAATGGCACATATGACCTTGGCGAGACTGTTCTGACCACTATCAGCAAGAACAATATCTCGATCATTGGTCAGTCGATGGAAGGCGTGATCATCAAGAATGCGCCGGATGCAGCCAAGGAGAGTATCGACAAGACGGCTACCTTGAAGATCAATAAGAACGTATCGGGTACGTACCTGCAAGATCTGACGCTGCAGAATGCGTTGGATTACTACAAGAACGATAATGGTCGTGCAGTAGCTTTGTGGGATCAAGGTACGCAGACCGTTTGCAAGAACGTGAAGCTGTTGAGTTATCAGGATACGTACTACAGCAACCAGCAAGGAGCTGTGAAGTATTTCGAGGATTGCGAGATTCACGGAACGGTCGATTTCATTTGCGGTGATGGTAGCGTATATTTCAAGAACAACTTATTATACTGCGAGAAACGCAACAAGGCAGGTAGCGGTTCGGACGCTTTGACCGCAAATAACGGTATCTCTTCGGATCGCGGCTATGTATTCGAAGGTTGTACGGTTAAGAGTGAGTGCGCAACTGTTTCAATGGGTCGTGCATGGAACAACACTCCGTCGGTTGCTTTCCTCAATACCTTGGTGGACTACAGTGCAGGTCAGTTTGCTTTTGAGAGCAGCGATATCCAACGCTGGACGAAGAAACTGATGAACGCAAATGCATGGCCTCGTTTCGGAGAGTATAACACGCATTTAGCTGACGGTACTGTACTGACTCCGGCAAGCAATGTGGTTACTTTCGTGGACGAGAAAAGCGGTAACGCTACTCAGGATATTGAGACCGTACTGAGTGCTGATCAGGCTGCTACTTATACGATGGATTACACCCTCGGTAATTGGGCGGGTGTCGCTAAACGTGACGCTGAGCAGGCTGTTTGCGATCTGGAGAATATCGAGGACGATGGTGTTTACCTCGTAGAGACGCTTAACGGAAATGCAGAACTGATGCTTGGTTCGAAACTGAAAGGCGAAGTATTCCCGGAGGGTTCGGGTATTACTGTTCGTAAGGCGAATGCCCGTGGTGGTTTCGGATTTCGTGCAGGCGAAGAACCCCACCAAGGCGTTGAGAACACGGCTTCTGTCAGTAATGAGCAAGTGAAGAAGATGATCCGTGACGGCAAAGTAGTGATCGTTCGCGGCGAGAAGGAATACAGTGTGTTTGGCCAAACGGTTAAATAAAACACACTGCTCATGGCTCTGAATGAGTATTAAAACAAATAATAATGAACTGGTTAACAAATTTATTCTTTGGCACGGGCATAGCACATTCCATTTTTGTGCTTGCCCTTGCCATTGCTATTGGAATTTACTTGGGTGTAAAACTCAAGATTAAAGGTATTAGTTTGGGTATTACGTGGATCTTGTTCTGCGCGATTGCGTGTAGTCATTTTGGTATGACGCTTGATCCACTGGTGGAATCGTTTGCCAAGGATATTGGTCTTATCCTGTTTGTCTATTCCATAGGCTTGCAGGTCGGACCGAGTTTCTTCTCATCCTTTGGGCACGGCGGTATGAAACTGAATCTGTTGGCAGCGAGCATTGTGCTTTTAGGCTGCGTAACGGCGTATGTGATCCACGTGGTGAGCGGTGTGGACATCGCTACCATGACGGGTGTGCTCTTTGGCGCCGTAACGAACACGCCGGGTCTCGGAGCTGCACAACAGGCTTATCAGGACACGATGGGTGTGTCTAATCCGGACATCGCATCGGGATACGCGATGGCGTACCCCTTAGGTGTGGTGGGTATCATCTTCTCGCTGTTGCTCATCCGTTGGATCTTCCGCATCAAATTGGAGAAAGAGGAAGAGAAAGTACAGACCGAGAAAGGAGAAGAGCAGCATATCAAGACGATTGACATGCTACTGACGAACCCACAAGTGGAAGGTATTCGTGTGCGGGATCTCAAACTGCTGACGCATGTCAACCTCGTGGTGACGCGTATCATGAACTCGGAAGGCAGTGAGTTTATGCCGGACGCTGACACCGTGCTCCATGTCGGTGACCGAGTGCGGTTTGTGGGCGATGAGAAGAACGAACGTACCGTGTTGCTGCTCGGTGAAACGGAAGATGTGGTTTGGGAAGAAAAAGAGAAAGATGTGCATCTGGTGAATCGTCACATCTTCGTGACCAGACGTAAGTACAACGGCAAACGTATCGGAGATCTGAAAGTGCGTGAGGCATTCCAGATTACTATCAGCCGTGTTCGTCGTGCCGGAGTGGAGTTGTTGGCTACTTCTGATCTGCGTTTGCAAATAGGTGACCGTCTAACCGTAGTGGGTGAAGCGGAAGCCGTAGAGCGTGTGGCACAGTCCTTTGGTAACTCGACCAAGAAACTGGATGCACCGAACTTGGCATCGCTCTTCTTTGGTGTCATGTTGGGCGTGACTTTAGGTTCGCTGCCGCTGATGCTTCCGGGTCTGAGTCAGCCGTTCAAGTTCGGTTTGGCAGGTGGTTCGCTGATTGTGGCAATCTTAATGGGTGCTTTCGGACCTAAGTATCACATGGTGACTTATACCACTTCGTCTGCCAACCTTATGATCCGCGAGATCGGTATCTCGTTGTTCTTGGCGGCTGTCGGATTTGGAGCAGGTAAGAGCTTTATTCCGACCTTGTTGGGCGGAGGATATATGTGGATCGGCTACGGTGCATTGATCACGCTGTTGCCGTTGCTGATCATCGGCATCATCGGTCGCAAATGGATGAAGTTCGATTACTTCACGCTGATGGGACTGATAGCAGGCTCAACGACCGACCCGCCGGCATTGGCTTATGCTACCTCGCAGAGCTCGGCGAATGACCGTGCTGCCGTAGCGTACTCAACGGTTTATCCGTTGACGATGTTCCTGCGCGTGTTAACAGGACAGTTGATGATCCTTCTCTTTATTTGACATCGTTGAAAACGACCAATAAAGAAATATTGCGACTCGCTGTTCCGAGTATCTTGGCGAATGTAACTATTCCGTTGGTGGGAATAGTGGACACAGCGATTGTGGGACACCTGAGTGATGCAGCTGCCATAGGCGGAATAGCCATCGGCACAATGCTCTTTGATTTGCTGTATTGGAACTTCGGTTTCCTCCGAGTCGGAACCAGCGGTTTGACCGCACAAGCCTATGGAAAAGGACAAAAGGACGATGTACGATATACCACTGTTCCTGAGGAGTGCGGAAAGATACTAAGGCAGAGCGTGACGATCGCGATGGTGGCGGCATTGGCTATCTGGGCGATACAATGGCTGTTTGTGACAGTTGTGTTGGCGCTTGTGCCTTGTTCGGACGAAGTGGCGTCGGTTGCACGTGAGTATTTCTATGTCCGTATATGGGCAGCTCCGGCAACCCTCTCGCTCTTCGCCCTCAAGGGATGGTTCATCGGCATGCAGGATACCCGTTCGCCCATGGCGGTGGATATCTTGGTAAACGTGGTGAATATGGCTGCCAGTTACTATCTGGCAGTCCATACTCCGCTCGGAGTAGTCGGGGTAGCATGGGGTACACTCATTGCGCAATATAGCGGACTGCTGTTAGCCGGAGTGATCGTGTTGAGCCATTATACAGGGCTGACCTTGTTCCGAGATTTGGACGCTTGGAGAGCGGCTATGCGTTGGACGGAGATCAAACGGATGATGGCGCTCAACGGCAATCTGTTTATCCGCTCGCTATGCTTTATGGTGATCTATGTGGGTTTCACATCCATAGCGAGCCTGTACGGAGATACCGAATTAGCCGTGAGCAGTATTATCATGAAGCTGTTTATGTTCTTCTCCTATTTCGTAGATGGTTTTGCCTATGCAGGCGAAGCGTTAGTGGGAAAAGCGTTTGGAGAAAACCTCTCCTCAGTCCTCCCCTCAAAGGAGGAAGATAAGTTGAAAGCTGTAGTGCGGACGCTCTTTAATTGGAGCATCGGTGTGGGCTTGGTTTTCACCGCCATATATGCCGTTTGGGGCGATGAATGTATGGCGTTGATGACGAATGATAGCGATGTGCTCTTAGCCGCCGAGCAGTATATGGGATGGTTGATAGCGATGCCGATTGTTAGTGCCTTGGCGTTTATGTGGGATGGTATCTATGTGGGCGCTACCGCAGGTATACAGATTCGCAATGCGATGATCTGGGCGGCAGTCGCTTTTGTGGGCTTGTATGCTGCCGCATCTCCGTTCTGCGGTACGCAAGCTTTGTATATCGCCTATTTTGCCCATTTGGCGGCAAGGGTGATTTACCTTACAGGAAAATGGAAGGCCGTTGAAAGTAGCGGTATTTGATCATATGGAGCAATGCACGGCGGAGGAAGTGCAACGGATGATCCCTCTCGTCAGTGCGCAGCGACGCGAACAAGCGTTGCGGTTCAAGCATGTGTTGGGGCAGTTCTGTTGCCTGAAGAGCTGGATGATGCTCCGTGAGATGAGTGGATTAGTGGGGGAGTGGAGCTATAATGAACACGGGAAACCGTATATATCCGACGGACCGTATTTCTCGATTAGTCATTGCAAGGAAGGAATAGCAGTGGCGATTGATGATGAGCCGGTGGGGATCGATATAGAGAGTATCCGTCGGGCAGATGAAGACCTTATAATACGCACGATGTGCGCGCGCGAGCAGGAAGAGATCCGCTCAGCGCAAGATCCGGCACGAGCGTTTACCCGTCTTTGGACCCAGAAAGAGGCGTTGGTAAAAGCACAAGGAATAGGCATCGTGTCGTTTGAACAACTGAGAGATGTTAGAATTCAGAATTCAGAGTTCCGTATTCAGACCGTAGAGAAAGAGAAATATATTTATAGTATAGCACATAAATAAACAACTATATGGAAAATTACATTGTTTCGGCGCGTAAGTACCGTCCGCAGACCTTTGAGTCGGTGGTGGGTCAACAGGCGTTGACACAAACGCTTCAGAACGCTATCCGTCAGAACCATCTGGCACATGCGTATCTGTTTTGTGGTCCGCGAGGGGTGGGTAAAACAACTTGTGCCCGTATCTTCGCAAAGACCATCAACTGTTTGAACCCGCAAAACGGGTACGATGCCTGCAACGAGTGTGAGTCGTGCAAAGCGTTCAACGAGCAACGGTCGTTCAATATTCATGAGTTAGATGCGGCGTCCAACAACTCGGTGGAGGACATCCGTTCGCTCATCGACCAAGTGCGTATTCCGCCGCAAATAGGTAAGTACTCTGTCTATATCATCGACGAGGTACATATGCTCTCTGCCGGTGCGTTCAATGCGCTGCTCAAGACCTTGGAAGAGCCGCCTTCATATGCCATCTTCATTTTGGCTACGACCGAGAAGCACAAAGTGCTGCCAACTATTCTGAGTCGTTGCCAAGTGTATGATTTCAACCGTATTACCGTGCCGGACACGATCGCTTATCTGCAATCCGTAGCGCAGAAAGAGGGAATCACCGTTAGCGAAGAGGCACTCAATGTGGTGGCTCAGAAAGCAGATGGCGGAATGCGTGACGCGCTTTCTATCTTCGACCAGTTGGTCGCCTTCTGCGGCACGAATATTTCGTATGAGCAAACGATCTCGGTACTCAATGTGCTGAATGCGGATTATTACTTCTCGCTGGTGGACAATTCGCTTGCGCATAATGTGGCGGCATCGCTGATGTTGTTCAACGACGTGCTTAATCATGGTTTTGATGCCGGACATTTTGTAACGGGCTTTGCGCAACATCTGCGTGACGTATTGGTGAGCAAAGATCCGCAGACCTTGCCGTTGTTGGAAACCGGAGAGGCAATGAGACAGCGTTACGGAGAGCAGGCACAGCGGTGTCATCCCATTTGGCTTTTCCAAGCCTTGGACATCCTCAATACCTGTGACATCAATTACCGCACAGCGCGAAACAAACGTCTGACGGTCGAATTGGCGCTCGTTAAGTTGTGCCAATTAGGTGTAGCGCAGACCGTTCCGACTTCTCAGCCGAGTGCAGCTCCGCAATCGAATGTTGCTCCGCAACAGGCAAAACCAACGGTAGCTCCTCAGCCGACTCAAGCGGCTAAACCGACTGTATCTGCTCAGCCGAGTCCGGCTCCGCAACCGGCGGCTCCACAAGCTGCGCCTTCGATCCCCAAGATGCCGAGTATCAGCCTGGGACTTGGTATAAAGAAAGAAGCGCCTTCAGCTGCTCCGCAAACTATCGGAGCCCAGTCCCAGACCGAGGAGGATCAGAACCGCCCTTTTACAGTTGACCAACTCAGAGACGCGTGGGTTGGTCTGGCTGCAACTCACAAGGAGGAACCGCGTCTTAAAGAGTTGATAGAGAACTACACACCGAAGTTGGTAGATTCCGTAACGGCAGAAATACAGATGCCGAATCCTTGGCAGATGTCGGAGATGCGCAAAGCGCTGCCGGGACTGATGAGCCAATTACGCCAAACGCTGCATAATAACCATTTGCAGTTACAGCTGGTTCAGGCGGAATTCAGCCAAGAGCAGATGGCTTTTACGGCGGAAGAGAAATATAAACTGATGGCAGAGCAGAACCCCGCTTTGACACAACTCAAAGAGCGTTTGGATCTGCAGATTGACTAAACATGGCAGACTTGCTCAAATACTTGCCGACGACCCGTAAAGAAACGGATCTGAGAGGGTGGGATGAAGTGGACATCGTCTTCTTCACGGGTGACGCGTATATCGATCATCCGTCTTTTGGAGCCGCTGTCTTAGGGCGGGTATTAGAGGCAGCAGGATTCCGCGTAGCCATCGTTCCTCAACCGGATTGGCATGGAGACTTCCGTGATTTCAAGAAGTTCGGTCGTCCGCGTCTGTATTTTGCGGTGTCAGCAGGTAGCATGGACTCGATGGTAAACCATTATACGGCGGCTCGCAGAAGACGTTCGGATGATGCTTATACGCCGGAAGGCAAGCCCGGAGCAAGACCGGATTACTGTACGATCACGTATTGCCAAATCCTCAAACAGATCTATCCGGATGTGCCGGTGGTAATAGGTGGTATTGAGGCATCGATGCGACGGTTGACCCATTATGACTACTGGCAGGACAAACTGATGCCCTCTATCTTGGTGGACAGCGGAGCAGACTTGTTAGTGTACGGCATGGGCGAGCAGGCGATGACGGAGATAGCGCAGAGAATTCAAAATAAAAAGAATGATTCTTTGCATTCCGTTCCGCAGACAGCATTCCTGACTTCCGATAAGACCGAGATACCCGAGGACGCTATTATGTTAGCGAGCCATGAAGAAGCGTTGCGGGACAAGCGCAAACATGCTGAGAACTTCCGTCTGATGGAGATCGAGTCCAACAAGATCCACCAGACAACACTCGTACAACCGGTCGGCAAACAATGGGTGGTAGTCAATCCTTCTTATCCGCCTATTACTACGGAGCAGTTGGATGCCATCTATGATTTGCCTTACCAATATACGCCTCATCCCAAATACAAAGACAAGCATATCCCTGCCTATGAGATGATCAA
>ONMU01000017.1 GCA_900319035.1 uncultured Bacteroidales bacterium | reverse complement strand
CCTGACCTGCTGCGCCGTCGCCCTCGGCATGACGAGCTGCAAAGCATGGCGGACGATCTCCACGACGGCGACCTACATTCAGTCCGCCGACAGTACCAAGACCTCCACTACTATCTCCACCAAAACGGTCGAGGAGTATCAAGGGAAAAAGAGGTAAGCCCCCCTCGATCTTTGAAATTATTTATAACCAAAAACGCGCAACCTGCGTCCGCTTCGTAAACTTGCGGTCTTGTGTCTCCATCTTTGTGTCGGTTCGTAAGCAAGCTTCCAACCGTCCCAAATCTGTAGCCACTTGGCACTTAGTCAACGACTAACCGCCGGTTGCTTCCAAAAAAACGGGATTTCATCCCTCACAAAAAAGCGCTTCGCTCCCAAAAACAAAATTACCATCGGACGAATGCAAACATTGCTACGCGCTGAATAGCTTTTTTGAGAGTGGAGTGCAACGGAACGCTTTTTTGTAAGCGGAGCGAGTTTTTTGGAAGGCGGACGGACAACTATTGAGTTGTACGTGATGGTTAGCGGGTATTGGGCTCTGGGAGCTTGCTCACAAGAGACCAAGAGCCGATAAGCATTAGACCGCAAGGTCGTACCGCCGCGTTTTTGGTTACTTAAAAATTATTGTTAAACCTAAACCCCTCTACGCTGACCGGAGGTGAAAAATGGAGTCTGTGCGGTGGTACTTCGGCACGCCCTTTCCCTAAATTTATTCTTATAATTTAGGGCGGGTTCCCTCCGAATGTACGTTCGCACCTTGCGGTGCATATGCAAAGGCGGGTATTTTTCGTCCAGCCTAACGGCTTTCGGATTAAATGAGCCTATTGGTCTTTTATGCAAGCATAAATGCCCCATATGCCCATTTAATCCATAAAATTTTATTTTATTGGACGAAAAATACCCGAAAATTTGCATATATGCAAAAAAAGCAGTACCTTTGTGCCCGAAAAGGTTTTTGAACACAGATGGCAGCACGGATATTGATTATAGATAGCGATGTCACCCTCTCGACGGTACTAAGCGATTATCTCGCGAGCCGCGGGTATAAGACGCAGCGGGTGAGTGACGGCAAGGCGGGAATGGACCTTCTCCGCTCGGGTCATTGGGATGCGCTGCTCATGGAGCTGCAAGGCGTCGGCATGAACGGCTATGACCTGATCAAAGAGGTACGACATCTGCTGCCGCAGATTCCGCTTATCGTCCTCACCACGCGCAGCGAACGCGAGGATCAGATGCGGGCGTTTCAGTTGGGTTGCGACGACTACCAAACCAAGCCTTTCTCCATGGATATACTCATCTGCCGGATTGAGGCGGTGCTTCGCCGCGCACGCGAACATGAGGAGAACAAACAGCGTATCTTTGACCTGAACGGACACGTGTTCAACGCTACGCATCAGACTTTTGACGGCATCCATCTGTCCTCCCGCGCAAGCGATCTGCTGCTGATGCTTTGCCGCAACGAGGGCGAAGTGGTGGACAGACACCGTATATTAGCGGCGCTATGGAAAGAGGACAATGCGTTCACCTCCCGTTCACTCGGCGTGTTCATCAACCATCTGCGTAAGTTCCTCACTCCCGCCGGGTACTCGATCATTGCCTCGCGGTATAAGGGATACAAGCTCGTCAAAGACGAGCATTTGAGGATTTGACATTTGACATTTGAGATTTGAGATTTGAGATTTTAATTTTTAATTTCTATGCACCTGATAGCACCTTCTGTTTTGTCTGCTGATTTTGGACATCTGGCAGACGACCTTGAAATGATCAACCGCAGTGAGGCGGATTGGTTGCACGTGGACGTCATGGACGGTACGTTTGTGCCGAATATATCATTCGGATTTCCGCTCATGGAGCCCTTCCGTAAATACTGTCAAAAGCCTCTGGATGTGCATCTTATGATCGTTCATCCCGAGAAATACGTGGAGCGTTTCTGCGATGCAGGCGCTTGGTCGGTGGGCTTCCATCTGGAGGCGGTTGAGGATCCTATTCCGGTGCTTGATCTGATCAAAGCGAAGGGTGTTCGTACCTGTCTGACCATCAATCCCGACATTGATGTGAAGCGCTTGGTGCCGTATCTCGACCAAGTAGATATGGTGCTGCTGATGAGCGTTTTCGCGGGTTTCGGAGGGCAGAAATTCATTCCCGAGACCATGAATAAGATCCGTTTCATCAAAAACGAGATCACGCAACGTCAGCTCTCCACGCTCATTGAGATCGACGGCGGTGTGAACACCTCCAACGCAGCGGAACTGTTTGAGGTAGGAGCGGATGTGCTCGTTGCCGGAAGTGCGGTCTTCGGTGCAAAAGATCCGATCGAAACCATCCGACTGATGAAAAAGGGGGTTAGTGGGTTAGTGGATTAGTGGATTAGAGGGTTAGTGGGAAAACTACGCGCATATCCGATGGTTGTATTGCTACTGCCGCTGGTGGTAGCAATTCTTATTTGCGACCGGTTTTACCCTTTGCATCAACCGTGGCACAAGACGCCTCCGAACGCTACGCAAACGGCTCTCTATCAGCGGCTTGCGGACGCAGGACTGAGCGGCGATGAGTTGGCTACTGTCGGCGCACTGACCTTGGGTTACAAAGAAGAACTGAGCAAGGATCTGCGTCATCATTTTCAGGCATCGGGAGCCGCTCATGTGCTTGCCGTCAGCGGTCTGCATACAGGCATCCTCTATGGTCTGCTCATCTGGCTGCTGACCCTCGGCGGACGGTTCCGACCGATGCACGAGAACCGGTTCGGACGATGCGCGCTCAGCCTCGTTATCATCGCTGCGATGTGGGCGTACGCATGGCTCACGGGGCTCACGCCCTCCGTCGTACGCGCCGTGCTGATGGTCACGATCTTCGAGATAGGGCGTATGTTTTACCGGCAGTCCCTCTCCATCAACACCGTCTCCGCCGCAGCGGTACTTATTCTGCTGATTCATCCTTCCGACCTCTGGAGCGTCAGTTTCCAACTCAGTTTTGCCGCCACGTTCGTGATCATCGTGTTCGCTCGCTACATGGAGCGGCATATTCCTCGGAAAGATACCGACCAACATCCTGTTCTTCGATGGATCATCGGCACTATTATTGTCTCCCTCGCTGCCCAATTGGGCACGTTAGGTATCAGCATGTACTATTTTCACCAAGTGAGTTGTTATTTCCTGCTCACGAACCTCATTGTGCTGCCGATAGCGACAGTGCTTGTTCCTTGCGGACTTGGTTGCGTAGCGTTGGGAGGAAGTTCGATCGGTATCGTTTTGGGGTACCCGACCGCCTTTTTGGCACAAGTGATGAACCGCTCCGTAGAATGGATCGAGTCGTTGCCGGGCAGCACCGTAGAGGCGAATGTCTCGCTGCCGATGGTGGGTGTTTATTATGGATTGCTGCTCGGTTTGATGCTTTTTCTGCCCAATAAATGGCAAAAAACAAAATAAATGGCAAAAAACAACATAAAAGTGCGCGCGTACTTGCATATATGAAAAAAAAGTTGTAACTTTGCGCCCGATTTTGAATAAAGGGTTTGATGAATCGTATCCGACATATTATTTTTATAATTGTACTAGCGTTGAGTTGGTGCATTTCTTTATATGCACAGACCACCGCCCGTCAGTTGCCGGATGTGACGAGTACGGAGGGACGCGATTTCTACGTAGCATGGCTGCCCAACGGCGGTAGTGAACCGAGCTCGCGAGACCTGAAATTGCAGCTCCTTGCCTCTTCGCGCAAGGACAACTCCGTCACCATCGAGTACGCTAACGGCGCTACAGAGAACTATATCATTGCTGCCGGACAAACCACTATCATCACCATTGACCCGAACTCTGTCTATTGGGATCCTGCCAAGGATGAAGAGGAGAAACCGCTTAGCAAAGGTGTCCGCGTCTATAGTAATGTGGACGAGGTCTTCACCCTCTATTCGATCAACCAGATGGGTGCCGCCGGTTCGTTCAGTTTCGACGGTGCGCACATCCTGCCGGTAGAGGCATTAGGCACCGAGTACATGGTTCAAACGACGGACGGAGATGCTACTGCGACCGAGTTCGTCATCATGTCCACCAAGCCGGGTGTTACGAACGTGACGATGAGCCTCAAGGTGAACAGCCGTCGAGGCAACACTACGGATCTGAACGTCACACTCAACGGTCCGAAGCAGATCTATATCGTTCGTTCCAAAGCTCCGGATCCCGACATTCCCAATGACTTCATTGACCTCTCGGGTTCGACCATCTGTGCCGATCAGCCCATCGCCGTATGGAGCGGTAACCAAGTGGCGATCGTTCCGAACCAAGACGGTATGAACAGCGACCATGCGTACGATCAGTTGCTGCCGCTCAATAAATGGGGCAAGACCTTCATGGTGCCGATGACTGCTGTCAATACCCAGTTGAACGTCATGCGTATCGTGGCGCAGCAGGACGGCACGAACGTCAGTCTCAAACGCGGAAACAACGCGCCGACCAACGTGACCTTGAACAGCGGTGAAACCCATATGCAACGTATGGTACAAGGTACCAACAACCCCAATCCGCAGAACTTCACGTACTACGTTTCGGCGGATAAACCGATACAGGTCTATCTCTATTCGTCCAGTGCGGGAGCCAACACATGGTATGACGACGACGGTAACACCCGTACGCCGAGTGACCCGTCTATGACGATTATTCCGCCGCTGGAGTACCTGACGGACACCACGATCTTCAGTACGTACAACGGTGGTGATGGTACCTTGACGCATATGGTCAACCTGATTGCCCCGACGTCTATGACCTCCGGCATCCAGATGGACGGTTCGCCTACCACAGGCTGGAAAGCAATCCCTGCCAATAGCGCTTATTCGCAGATCACCTGTGAGATAACAGATGGCACCCACACCGTCACGGCTCCGCAAAAAGCGTTTACCGGTTATACTTTCGGTATCAGCGACGGACAAGCCTATCTCTACACTCTCGGCTATGATTTCACGCCCAAAGAGGACTCTCTTTTCCTGCTGGATAACGACCACCAATACACCGTTCGTCCCTCGGAATGGAAATCCAAATACATCAGTCCGACCGAAGGCGGTTGGTTGCTCGACCGCGTGGTCAAGAGTGACGGTACGTATGATCTGGACTCGATCTTCGTCTGCGACAGCACTACCCTCACCTTCCCCATCAAGACCTATGCGGCGTGGGAGAAAGTGCGTTGGGAGATAGAGGGTTCGATTCAAGGAACCGGTTATTTCGAGCCCTACGAGCAGAAATCCGACACTACACCAAGACCCGAGTTGACGCATCTCTTCCACCTCCTGCCTATTGAGCAGAATAACGAGCCTTTCGAGGACTTCGAAGTACGCGCGGTGCTCTACCATGCGCCGATCATCTGCGACATACCCGAGGAGAAATGGGAGAAAGACACATTCAACACCGTTGTCCGTGTGCTCCGTCAGTATAACGACACCACATGGCGTGCCATCTGTATGGGTGACACCGTGCATTTCTTCCGCGATACGGTCTGGAAAGTGCCCCGCGCTAACATCTCCGGCGAACCCGAAGAAGGTGTGCATTACGAGATGCAGATAACCATCTTCAACGATACGACCAACGACCTTTCAAAAGGTCTCTACCAATACCCCTTGGGACACACGTCCGTCACTCGTCATTATATCTCTTCCGGTGGTTGCGACTCGCTCAGCACGATTGAGTTGTACGTCTGCCAGCGGTATTTTGACCATAAAGACACGGTAGTCTGCGAGGACGGTTTAAGAACCCTCCGATACGGTGAGTTCTTCCAGAAATACAGCCGGAATAACTCATGGCCGAAAGCCGATACCGTGCTGCGTGACACCCTCTGGACCAAAGAGTGTATCGCTTCGCCGGACTTTGAGCCGTTCAGCCGACACTGCCCGTCGTTCCATGGATGTGACAGTGTATTAGAGTTGCACCTCAACGTCAAACGGGTCGTTAACAACAACTACACCATCAACCAGTGTAAATCGCTCCTACCGGAGAATCATGTGATTGATTGGAAAGAGAAAGGCAGTGACCGGATCATCCGTTCGTTCTGGGCAGACACCATGCAGTACGACAAGGTCTATTCCTTCCGCGAGACTGTCAAGTACAAAGAGTGTACCGACTGTCCGAGGAACGGTTGTGATAGTGTCCGCAACACCCTTAAACTGCAGTTTGTATCCGACGAGGGACAGTTCCACACGGTGCATGTCTGCCAAGGGAAGAAAGTGACCTACCGCAGTCAGACCAACACAAGGGCCTACATCACCTTCGATGCCACCGACGTGAAATGCGGCAATTATGTGCGCGATTTGCAGGTAGATGTGACGGGTACGGACGATGAGGGGCATACTATCGTCATGTGTTCCTTCGTGGATGAGATCACCTTCATCGTCGATACCGTCTATACGAACCAGATGACGATAGACACCATCTGCTGGGATCCGAGTTTGGACGAACAGACCTATACATGGGCTAAACATCCGAAAGTGGAGCCTATTCCGATTACCGGACCGGGTATGATCTATCGTACCGACACCATGAAGACTCATGACTGTAACTGCGACTCCGTCTGCGAACTGGTCTTGTATGTCGGCGAACCGTACTTAACCGAGGAGTCGAAAGAGATGTGCGACAACGGGGCTGTAACGTGGCAGGACACCCTTTTCTACGGCAAGAACTACACCGGTACGATACCCGAGGACGGTAAGAGCCGCCTCATCACCACCTCTATTGACACCCGTCGTGAACTGAAGTCGCGCCTCCAATGCGACTCCGTCTTCACGCTGCATATTGATCTCTACCCCACCTATATAGCGGAGCAGAAAGATACCTTCGTCTGCGCCAATGAGATCTATACCTTCTACGGTGAGGAGTACAATACCCCCGAGCACCCATGGACACCGGGTCAGTCCTACGAGCTGCGCCACACCGTCAAGTCTATTCACGAATGCGACAGTATGGTGCTTCATAACGTTACCGTCTATCCCATCTATCCCGATGAGCGCGAGGTGAACGATACCGTTTGTCAGGTACTCGAAGGCGAAGCATACTACGTATGGGAGGGTGTCGATCATGCTCATTGGAACGACCAACATCTGCAGTCACTCCGTACTGCCGGTACGTTCGAACTGGTTGACCCGCTGCATACCGTCCATGGTTGCGACTCGATCATCCATCGCACACTCGTCATCCTGCCCTCGTATTTGATTCCCACCGAGCGGCAGATGTCCAGCGAGGATACGATCCACTGGTCGAACCGTATCTATGCCGGTGAGTTGGCAGTCTTTGACAACCCCGATGATTTAGAGGTCATCCGTTGTGCCGGATTATACACCGAGACCGAAGAACTCAAGACTGCCATCATCGGTACCCACGAGTGCGACTCGGTCAACACCCTCACTATCCGTATCGGTAAGGTCTTCCGTGACACCATCTATGATGTCACCTGTGCGAACTGCGGTACGTATAACTGGTCTATCACCAGCCCTATCACAGGCGAAGATACCGTCATCTATATCACCGATCTGCCGGAACCGTATCAGGAGCGTTTCTACTACGACAGCCTCAAGACCGCGATGCTCTACGACTCCATCTACGTGCTTCGTCTGACCGCGTACCCGAACTACGACAAGACAGACGCCGATGAAGTCTGCCAAGGCGAAGTCTATAACTGGGCAGGACATATGCCGACACCGCCTTTAGGAGGAGGCAATACGACCTATATACCTCACCATCTTTACATCGACGGACAAGAGGTACATGAGATTCCGACTGACCAATATGGTGTCATTCTGGTAACCGACTCCATGAAGACCGACACCATCTACACCGACCCCAAGACCGGTGCCGTCAAGCCCGTTCACTGTGATAGCGTCCATGTGCTCACGCTCACTATTCATCCGACCTATAACGACCGGTACGTTGAGCTGACCGACCCGGCATCCATGACCTCGAACGGTACGCTCGTTCATTTCACTCAGCCGCAGACCCTCTTCGTCGGTTATGACTTCGATTACGAGGCAGCTGGTGTCACCAAAGCCGAACTGGAGCAGCAGTACGACCGTGTGGTCTATCTCAAACCCGAGGAGGGCGATTTCCACCGTGACTCTGTCACGAACCCCTCACAGTTTGGTTGTGATAGTACCCATTATGTGGATATCCATATTTGCGAGATCAGCTTCGTCGAGCTGCATGACTCGATTGCGGACAATGACTCCACTTGGTTCTTCGGTGGCGAGACGGAATACGGCGAACACACCCTGCCGCTCGTAACGGGCTATAAGTTCCACAAATACGATGATGGCACGCCCGTTCAATACGACCAAGCTACCGACCGTCACATGCGCGAGTACCTATTTATAGATACGCTACGCACATCCAACGGCTGCGACTCAATCGTACACGACCACGTCTATGTCTTCCCCTCATACCGGTTCGAGTTTGACACTGCCGTCTGCTCCAATAAACGATACGATTGGCGTAAATATACCTATCTCAACCAATCCAAGAGCGGTTACGTCTATGACTCCGTCAACTATGTTGTCGGTACCCATACTTTCGACTCCGTCTATGTGCTGGATCTGCAGGTAGTGCCGTCCGGATATTGGCAGTACGACACCGTGCTCTGTATGAACGACACCCTCTACTGGCATTTCCAGAAGATATACTATCAACCCGGCGGACTCAATTACGTCGAAGCGGTCTATAAAGATGCGACCTCCATGTGCGGCGACATCTACCATCTGAACCTGCAATTCATGCCGGTTTATAGCACCGCGCTAATAGAGCACGATACCATCTGCCAATACGATGATTTCCACTGGTTCTCACCGGGTTCGGACATCGAGCACACCGAGAACCTGCGGGACGGTAAGGGACATAAACTGAGCTTTATTCCGACCGACATAGCCGGAGATTTCCTCATCTACGACAGCCTCAAGACCGCAGGCTGCGGATGCGACTCGGTACACACGCTGCACCTCCATATCAAGCAGACGCAGCATTTCTATGACACCGCGTTTGTCTATTGCTCGGCAGACACGCTTCTCTGGCATGACAACCAGTATTACTACCAAGGCGAGGCGGAAGTCTTCGACACCATCTTCGGTGCCGCAGCCAACGGCTGTGACTCGACCTATTTCATGCACGTCCATTTCAACATCTCGTACGATAGTACCCACACCGAGTTCCTTTGCTCCGACGTAGAGCACTATCAATGGGAGGACATCGTCTTTGACGATACCTTGCGCAAAGCAAGAACATGGACCGAACCGCGTCATTATGAGTTTGTCCGCACGTACCCGACGGCTCTCGGAGGCTGCGACTCCACGCTGCGTCTGGATCTGACCATCGCTCCGAATTTCGACTCCATCTGGACGGATACGATCTGCAAAGGCGAGTCGTACGACCTCTTCGGACAGATCCTCACCGAACCCGGTAACTACACCGCGCAGCGTCCGAATCAATGGGGTTGTACCACGTTCTATTACCTCACGCTGCGCGAAGTACCGCCTACTCGCTTCAACCTCCAGATAGAGCCTATCTGTGTGGACGAAAGCGGCTTAGCGAACGTCTATACCCTCCATTATACCTACGAAGGCGACTTCCGTCCGATCTCGTACAGTCTCTACTATGACTCCATCGCACACGCTGCCGGATTTGAGGACGTAGAGGATATACCGATCGCTCAGGGCGAGACCTCGCTCGTACTCGATGTGCCGTACTTCGCCGAGAAGACGAGTTATCCGAGACCCGGTAAGTACCAAGCGCGTATCGCCTTTGACAATGGTGTCTGCCTCAGCGACAGCCTCATGACCCTTGATTTTGACGCCACGATGAACTATCCGTCATGGGTAACCGAACAGCGTTTCGGCGATATGATCGCCCTCCTCAACGAGAACCTCAACGGCGGTTATACATGGACTCGTTACCAATGGTACCAAGGTGACACGAAACTGGAAGGTCAGACACAACCGTATCTCTATATCCCGACCGGACTCGTCGTCGGTGCACAGTACCACGTACGTCTCACGCGTCAGGGAGAGAACGAGTCGATCGCTTCTTGCCCGATCACCATCATCGCGGATCCGGACGGAAATAAACAGACGCCTACTATGGGTTACCTCGATGTAGCACCGTCCTGCGTGCCCGTCGGTCATCCGGTAACGAACATCCTCTCCCGTCATGACGGTACGTACCGCGTCACTAACTCACAGGGAGACTTCGTCTCCGAAGGCGTCTTCCGGGCAGATGTAACAGAGATAGCTATTCCTCCCACTGAAGGCATTTATATCGTTCAACTATGGTCGGACGACACGCCGGAGGAACCCTATAGAGCAATTAAAATTATGGTAAGTCACGTATGCGAAACCTGCGCTACATCGTTCTGATAATGTTGTTATACGCACTACCTGCGTGGTCTCAGAGACGTTTCTCCGCCTCCGAGAAGGGCGAGTATAGCCTGTCGCAACATTCCGGCTTCTCCACCAAAGACGTGGAGAACAAGACCGATGCGCTCTTTGGTCTCCATGCCTCCCTCTACACCGGTTCACACCATCTCATCGGCATATCGGCGGAAGGCAGCTGGTCGGCTTTCATCAATAACATGCCCGGTGTTCGCAATATCCCGGGAGGTGGAGCTGCCGGACTGCATCTGCTCTACGAGTACCAGTACAGCGGACTCATCATCCAAACGGGTGTTGGTGTGGCTTGGCAACGCGTCTATACCAACATAGCCGACACTGCGATCTATCACTACGGACTCACCAACACATGGGGAGGTAACAGCCGCAAGTTCGATCTCAGGCACACTTTTGCCGAAAGGCGAGACGAGGCACAGAATTTCTACGCACAAGTACCCCTCTACGTCGGACATTATATCTTCGGCTCGGTGGGCATCGGTTATTTCCTTGCCGGTCTGCAGTTCAACTATGCTTTCATGGGCGAGACCAAACTGAAGATGGTAGGTTCGACCGCAGGCAAGTACTATGATTTCGTGGGTGTATGGGACGAGATGCCGAACCATGGTTTCCGTAAGAAAGTGCCCTTGGAGCGCAAAGGTGACCGCATCAAACTCAAGATGGACATCATGGCACATGTCGAAGGCGGATACGAATACAACACCCAGCAGTCCAACAAGAACTACCGTACGCGACCCGGTGACCGGATTGACTGCCGCCTGCGTTTTGCTGCCTTTGTGGATTTCGGTATCCTCAATATTATCCCGGACGGAAATGCGCCCTTCTACGGCATTCCGGAAGAGACGCTCTATGACTTCCCGACCTATCAGGCGGCACACGTCTTCACCACCAAGGATGCTACCCATTACTGGATGCGTAATCTCTTCACCGGCATCCGTTTCACCGTGCTCTTCGGCTTCAAGCCGCAAGAACGTTGTATCCTCTGCGACCCATGGAGACACTAACCCTTACTGAACTCTGTGCGCATATAGGCGAAGCGTTGGACTCCTGTCTGGCGCCTTCTTATTGGGTCAAAGCCGAAGTGAACAGCCTCAGCGAGAAAGGCGGACACATGTACCTCGACCTCGTGGACGGAAAGACGGCCAAGATGCGCGCTACCTGCTGGGCGGGCAATAAAGAACTGCTCATGGCGTATTTCGAATCCGAGACTGGTCAACGGCTGCAAGTCGGCATGTCAGTACTCGTAGAGGTGGAGATCCAATGGCACGCCGTCTATGGTATCAGCCTCTCTATCGTCGGTATCGATCCTTCTTACACGCTCGGCGACATAGCCCGTCAGCGGCAAAGAACCATCGCTCAACTGCAAGCGGACGGTCTGCTCGAAGCCCAACAACTCCTGCCTCTCCCTACTCTCATCCGTCGCATCGCCGTCATCTCGTCTCCCAACGCCGCCGGATACGAAGATTTCAAACACCAGCTGGACAACAGCGGTTACCCGTTCCACACGCAGCTCTTCGCTGCAACGATGCAAGGCGAGTCCGCCGCCAAATCCATCATCGCCGCGTTAGAAGAGATATCAAACCTTCAAACCTCCAAACAAAGTCCGAAGGACTCAAACCCTCAAACTTACGATTCAGTCGTCATCATCCGTGGCGGCGGCGCCGTCTCCGACCTCAGTTGTTTTGACGACTATACCCTATGTGCTGTTTGCGCGCAGTACGAACTCCCTATACTAACCGGTATCGGGCACACGCGCGATGTGAGTATTCTCGATATGGTGGCTCACGAAGCCCTCAAAACGCCCACTGCCGTAGCTGAGTTTCTCATCCACCGCATGGATGCCCAAAAAGCGCGTTTGGACGACCTCCTCATGCGGCTTAGACGCACCGCTGACCGGCAGATCCTCATCCGCCGTCACCGCATAGAGATGCTCGAACAACGCCTCGCAGCCTGCAACCCCGAACGCATCTATCGTATGGGCTACAGTCTGCTCTCCAAAAACGGAAAGATCATCCGTTCTGTCCAAGACCTGCAAACCGGCGATGTGATCACTACGCATCTCGCCGACGGAAATGTACTAAGTGCTGTCTTATGATTTTAGCCAAAGAACAACGCATAGGGGCGCTCATCCTGTTCGGTATCGCCATCATCGCTTGGATCGTCATGGCGCTCTATCCCTCTACCCCTCCTGCCCCGGAGACCCCGAAAAAGAAGTCTTGGGCGGAACGCAAAGACTCAATCCGCCTTGCCGATTCTCTCCGTTATGTCCAATGGAGAGAAGAACGCGAGCAACGCTACGACTCCTTCCGTATGGCGGACTCCTTGCGCCATGAGGCATGGAAAATAGAGCGGCAGCGTCGCTGGGACTCCATGCGCATCGCCGACTCCCTTTGGCGTGACTCCGTGGGCATGAGATTCACCAAACGCGTCAAAAAAGATACCGTTCTCGACCTCAACCATTGTGACACCACCGAGCTCCAACTGCTGCGCGGTATAGGTCGTTACACCGCCCTGCAGATCGTCCGTTACCGAGAGCAATTAGGGGGTTTCTGCTCTCCTCTTCAACTCACCGACGAACCCTTCGCCGACTACCATCTTGACACCCTCCTGCATCATTTCACAGCCGACACTTCAGTTATCCAAACGCTCAACGTAAACCGCTGTTCTACAGCCGCTTTGCAGCGTCACCCGTACTTACGCTTCCAGCAAGCCAAAGCCATCTACACGCTCCGCCGCCAACGTATCCGTCTTCATTCCATTGACGATCTCCGTTCCCTCCCCGACCTCACCCCTTCCGACCTCTCCCGCCTCACCCCATATTTGTCATTTGAATAAAAAGAACGCACATAAAACAACAAAATAAGCAATATTTTGCGAAAAAGTGTCATACACTATTGTGTATGTCATTTTTTTTTAGTAACTTTGCAGCCGATTTTAACTGAGGGCTATGGAAAGCCCCACCAACAATTGAAAATGAAACGAAACATAGCTATTATCGCAGGAGGAGACAGCAGCGAGCATGAGGTCTCGTTACGCTCCGCCGCAGGTTTGTATTCCTTTATGGACAAAGAGCGCTATGATGTCACCATCGTAGTGTTCGACGGCAAGAATTGGCACACCGAGGACGGTTGCCCTATTGACAAAAACGACTTTTCTTTTACGCGCGAGGGCGTGAAACACACCTTCGATTTCGCGTATATCACTATTCACGGCACGCCGGGTGAGAACGGCATTCTGCAGGGATACCTCGATATGATCGGTATGCCTTATTCGTGCTGCGGTGTATTGGCGGCAGCGCTGACGTTCAATAAATATGCCTGCAACCACTATCTCTCTTATTTCGGTTTCCATATTGCCAACAGTCTGATGCTTCGTGCCGGTCAGAAATGGCCTAACGCACCGAAGATCGCCGAGACGCTTGGTCTGCCCTGTTTCATCAAATCGAACATCGGCGGTTCGTCCTTCGGCTGCACGAAAGTGAAGACCGTTGAGGACATCTACCCCGCTATCGAACGTGCGTTCCAAGAGGGCGATGAGGTCATCTGCGAGTCTTTCATGCAGGGAACGGAAGTGACCTGCGGTGTCTATAAGACCAAAGAGAAAGCAGTCGCTTTCCCCATTACCGAGGTAGTGACCCACAACGAGTTCTTTGACTACAACGCTAAGTACAAAGGCGAAGTGGACGAGATCACCCCTGCCCGCATTCCCGATGAGGTACGCGATAAGATCCAAGCCGAGACCCTCCGTCTCTACGACATCATCGGCGCCAACGGCATCATCCGCGTGGATTGGATCATCACCAAGGGACAAGACAACACCCCACAGATCAACCTCCTCGAGGTCAACACCACACCGGGCATGACCCCGACCAGTTTTATCCCGCAGCAGGTTCGCGCTGCCGGACTCGACATCAAAGATGTCCTGACCGATATTATTGAGAACAAGTTCTCAAAGGAATAAGGAGTAAGGAATAAGGACAAAGGACAAAAATTGATCATGGTTGATATCAACAAATCCATAGAATCGCTGAACTGGACGAAGGAGCCGAAGGGACTATACGAACCCATCGCTTATACTCTTGCTTCTGGCGGCAAAAGGCTGCGTCCGCAGTTAGCGCTCATCGGCGCCCGGATGTTCGGCGGCAACGAAGAAGAAGTGCTGCCTGCCGCTTTGGCGCTGGAGGTATTCCATAATTTCACACTCTTGCACGACGATGTGATGGACCGCGCCGAGGTACGTCGCGGACGCCCCACCGTACATGTGAAATGGGATGACAACACCGCTATCCTCTCCGGCGACCAGATGCTCATTGAGGCGTACCAACTGCTCAGCCGCGTACCGGAATCCAAACTGCCGCAAGTACTCCGTTGGTTCAACGAAATGGCTACCGGCATCTGCGAAGGACAGCAGTACGATATGGAGTTTGAGCATAGGGACCATGTGGGTCTGGATGACTACATGAAGATGATCGAGCTCAAGACCTCTGTCCTGCTCGCCAACGCACTCCGTACCGGCGGTTTCATCGCCGGAGCTAACGAAGCGCAGCAGGAAGCGCTCTATCAGTTCGGGCTTCATATCGGTCTGGCGTTCCAGATCCAAGATGACATCCTCGATGTCTATGGAGACCCCAAGACATTCGGCAAAGCTATCGTCGGCGACATCTGCTGTAACAAGAAAACAGCCCTTCTCCTCACTGCTTTGGAGAAAGCCGACCCGGCAACCAAAGCCGAACTGCAACAGTGGTTGCTTGTTCATGACCGCAACGAAGAGAAGATAGCCGCTGTCACAGCCCTCTATAACCGTCTCGGCGTACGCAGCGAAGTGGAAAAGATCATGGAGAAGCACACCTCCATTGCCCTCTCGCAACTCAATCTGTTGCCTCAGAACGATGCCGCCGAACAGCTCCGCAAGCTGGCAGAAAAACTCGCCAACAGAAAGAGTTAATTAAATCGTAAATCGTAAATTTGTAAATCGTAAATAATAACAAGATGCCTTACCGTCGATTACCCAACACAGACTTGGCGCGGTTACACGCCTTGCAGAACGCGATCCAGCGTGCGCAGAGTGCTGACTACATGGAGCAGGTTCTGCCCTATAAAGTGCAGAGTGAAGCGCAGCGTTTTCTGGTGTCGTTTGAGAACGTGGTGATGCAGTCTAAAGACAACTACACCTCCACCGTCAACGCCAATAAGCAGTACCGTCACATCGTGCAGAACGCACGTATGTATATCTCCCATTTCATCCAAGTGCTCAACTTGGCTGTCATCCGCGGAGAGATCAAGAAGGAACAGAAACTGCTCTACGGGCTCGATCCGCATGAGAACATCGTGCCGGATCTGTCCACCGAAGAGAACCTTCTTGTCTGGGGAAAGAACATCATCGAAGGGGAGCAGAAAAGAATGGCTAATGGCGGTTTCCCGATCTACAACCCCGCCATCAACAAGGTGAAGGTTCACTACGACATCTTCTGCGAGCACCAACGCCAACACACCTTCCACGTCCAGAACAACGAACGCGTACACGATAATCTGGAACCTCTGCGCGCACAGGCGGACGAGATCATCCTCAATATCTGGAACCTCGTGGAGGACTACTATAAAGAGCTTCTGCCCTATGAGCGAATGATGAAATGCCAACTTTACGGCGTCATCTATTACTACCGTAAGGGCGAAAGAAAACTCTCCGCCGAAACCGACAGAGAGCTCAAACGGATACAGGATATGCAGCCCACTATCCAATGGTCTGCTGAGGGGTAACTACTCGATCCACCTTCCGGTCACGCCAGATATGCGGGATCTCGTGTTTCTTCAACTGAAACGCATAGCAGACGCCCACTTTCTTAACGTTCGGATACTTGGCAAGGAACTTGTCGTAATACCCTCCTCCACGGCCGATACGGTTGCAATGACGGTCGAACACTACGCCGGGAACGAGCATCAGATCAATATGCCCCTTGTAAGTCGGAGTCTGAGGTTCGGGAACGCCCAAACGACCCTTACGCATCATATCCTCGCCGTCATACGGACGAACCTCCATCGAGTAACGATGGGTAACGGGGAAAAGAAACGTTTTTTGGTCTCCGTATTTCTCGAGAAGCGGACGCAAGTCCACCTCGTTATGAACCGGATAATACATCATCACCACGTGAGCCTCACGGAAAGCCGACATCTGCTCAATCTGAGCAATGATACGAGCCGAATCCGCAGCTACCTCATCCTTGGTTAAAATACGGCGACGTTGCTCCACGATAGCACGCATGGCAGATTGCTCACGACGGATGCGAACCCATGGAAGCCACGACAAAAAATCATGTATTTGAGAATCAAACAACATAGTAAAAAATAGTTATTGAGATCTGTAATCGTGTTTTGGGCTGCAAAATTACAACTTTTTTCCGAAACATGCAAGAAAAAAAGACAAAATTATACAAATGAAACGAATTTTATATATATCTTTGGCATTTACGCTGGTTATTTTGACCGGATGTAAGAAAAGTGACAGTACTCAGGTGGACAAATCGGTAGCCCGACTCACCGCTTTCGCTTTCGTCAAAAACGACACCATGCCCGGTTTGTCGAAAGCTGTCTTCACCATCGAGGAACGCAATGACACCGGACTCGTCTGGAACAAAGACTCCATGCTCTACGGCACGAGCCTCAAACGCGTCGTTCCGCGTTTTATGTTCGCTACTACACCAAGTGCAGCTTTCCTTCGCATGCGCGACACCGTCTATACCCTCACCGGTTACGACACCCTCGATTTCACCCGCACGCCTATCTACCTCTCTATCCGTTCGCAGGATAAGACCAACACCAAGACCTACGAGATACGTGCTACGGTTCATCAGGCGGATCCGGATCTCTATACTTGGCAGGAACTTGAATCCAGTATCTACGGCAACTACGATAGCGAGCAACGCGTCGTCGAGTTCGGTCATGAGTTTGTCATGCTCGCCTCCGATGGTTTCTATATATCCGCTTGGCGTTCGCCGGACGGCATCAACTGGTCACTTCCTACTAAACTGAACGGACTCCCTGCCGGTACCAAAGTGCGTCAGATAGTTTGTAAGAACGACACTATCAAAAACGAATACACCCTCTATTACGCTCAGGACAGCACCCTCTACTCCAGTACCGACATCTACAACTGGACGGCTAAAAAAATGTCCCGTCCTATTGCTACCATGCTTCTGTACTGGAACGACCTTGTTTGGATGCTGACCGGCACCGACGAACGCGACTACGAGTTAGCGTACCTGCAAGCAGACACCATCACACCAAGTGGTCTCATGCCTGCCAACGAGTTCCCCATCAGCGATTTTGCTACCGTCACTTTCCTCAGTTCCAGTATGCGCGAGAGAGCGATGATCATCGGCGGTTTTGCGGAGAACGGTAAATCCCTCAACACCCGTTGGAACCTCGAGTACTCCACGCATATCAAGGAGAACAACGGGTATCGCTTGCAGGAGTTTTCCATGGATCGCTCCTCCTTCAAAGGCCTCACCGGCATCTCCATCGTCTATTACAACAACCAACTGCTCCTCTTCGGTGGCGTCGATGATCAGGCTAAGTATTTCGGTCGCGACATCCTCATGTCCAAAGACGAAGGACTCACTTGGACCAAAGCCGACACTGCCAAGAACCAACTGCCCGAAGCTTATCAGGCACGGCAGAAACAGAACGCTATCGTGCGTGATAACAACATTTACCTCTTCGGTGGACAAGACGCCAAAACGACCTATAGCGATGTCTATAAAGGCCGCCTCAACTCCATCGATTGGAAGAAATGACAAATTGACTAAATCGTAAATAAAATTAAATCGTAAATAAATCGTAAATCGTAAATCGTCAAATCGTAAATTTTTAAAATATTAACATTATGACTATCAAAGATTACAAATTCGCCGGTAAGAAGGCGATCGTACGTGTAGATTTCAACGTACCTCTGGATGAAAATGGTAAGATCACAGACGACACCCGTATTCGCGGTGCGCTGCCGACTCTCAAACACATCCTTGATGAAGGCGGTGCCCTCATCATCATGAGCCACATGGGCAAACCCAAAGGCAAAGTACAGGCTAAGTTCAGCCTCAGCCAGATCGTAGATGCAGTAGCTGCTGCGCTCGGTCGCCCTGTACAGTTCGCAGAAGACTGCGCTAAGGCTCAAGCACAAGCAGCTGCCCTCAAACCGGGCGAGGTACTGCTTCTCGAGAACCTCCGTTTCTATCCGGAGGAGGAAGGCAAACCCGTCGGCATCGAGAAAGAAGATCCCGCTTACGAGCCTGCTAAGAAAGAGATGAAAGCGCGCCAGAAAGAGTTCGCTAAGACCCTCGCTTCGTACGCTGACTGCTACGTCATGGACGCTTTCGGTACCGCTCACCGCAAACATGCATCTACCGCTGTCATCGCTGACTATTTCGATGCAGACAACAAGATGCTCGGCTTCCTCATGGAGAAAGAGGTAGCAGCTGTGGACGCTATTCTCAAAGACATCAAACGTCCGTTCGTAGCTATCATGGGCGGTTCGAAAGTATCGTCGAAGATCGGCATTATCGAGAACCTGCTCGGCAAAGTGGACAAACTCATCCTCTGCGGTGGTATGACCTATACCTTCGCTAAGGCGCACGGCGGTGAGATCGGTGGCTCTATCGTAGAGCTCGACAAACTGGACGTAGCTCTCGGAGTAGAGGAGTTGGCTAAGAAAAACGGCGTAGAGCTCGTACTCGCTCCGGATGCTATCTGCGCTGACTCGTTCAGCAACGACGCTAACCAGAAAGTATTCCCGTCCAACGCTATTCCGGAGGGTTGGGAAGGTCTTGATGCAGGTCCTGAGGCACAGAAGAACTTCCGCAATGCTATCAAAGGCGCTAAGACAATCCTCTGGAACGGTCCTGCAGGTGTCTTCGAGTTCGATAATTTCTGCGACGGTAGCCGCGCTATCGGTGAAGCTATCGCAGAGGCTACTGCTGAAGGCGCATTCTCGCTCATCGGCGGTGGTGACTCCGTAGCGTGCGTTAACAAATTCGGTCTCGCTGACAAAGTTTCGTATATCTCTACCGGTGGTGGTGCCCTCCTCGAGGCTATCGAAGGCAAGATCCTCCCGGGTGTAGCAGCAATCAAAGGAGAGTAAGCCATGGAGTTAGTTGGTAAAGTAATACAAGTTCTCCCACCGCAAGAAGGTGTGGGACGTAACGGCAACCCGTGGAAACTGCAAGGCTACGTACTCGAGACCCTCGATCAATACCCCCGTAAGGTACATTTCGAGGTGTTCGGTGAGGATCGTATCAAACAGAACCCCTGCGAGATTGACCAGTTAGTAACCATCAGTTTCGATATCGAGAGCCGCGAGTTCAACGGTCGTTGGTACACCTCGATCCGCGCATGGCGCATCCAGCAAGGTGATATGACTCAGGCAGCTGCTCCTGCTCCTGCCGCAGCTCCTGTAGCTGCTGCTCCGGCTGCAGCACCCGCTCCCGCGGCTCAACCGGTTGCTCCTCAAGCAGAGGTTGCTAATGTAGATCCTTTTGACGCATCTGCCGGAGACGGTACGAGCGATCTGCCCTTCTAATGAAACGCTGGGTTAAAATACTGATTCCAAGCCTCTTGCTGACGGTGGGCGTAGTCATCTGCGCCCTCCGTTGGCAAGCTTGGTTCGGAATGCCTGCCGAACCGCAGTGGACCGGTGACACGATCGATTATGTCTTCCCTACTTTTAAGCAAGACACCGTGCCGGGTTTCGTCTATTCAGAGGAGGGGTGGTTAGACACCGTCTCCCCTCTGTCGCTCGACCTGATCATGCTCGGAGACATCCATAACCGCCTCTCGCGCGAAGACTACGACTCCCTCGCAGCCCGTGTGCCGGAGGCAGATGCGGTAGTACAAGTGGGCGATTGGATGCATCGCGGTCAGAACTACTACCGTCAGCTCTTACTGCGCGAATGGACGGCAAGCCAGCTTTGCGGTCTGCCGGTCATCAATTGTCCCGGCAACCACGAGTATTCCAAGGGCATCCATAAGACCCTCTCTCCCGTCTGGAGTGAGACTTTCCCACAACCGTGCAACGGTCCCGAAGGCGTGCCCGGCAAACATTACTATGTCGATTTTCGGCATCTGCGCTATATCGTCATCGACTCTAATCCCCTTGTACGTCTGGTCTATCTGACGCGGACGCTCACATGGCTGCGCGAGGCGATGAGCACTGCCGGAGACCGCTATGTGGTGGTGATGATGCATCACCCTGTGCTCTCGGTTGCCAAAGGACGGTTCAACAGCCTCATCTATGCTACTTTCCGTCACGCGCTCTCCGAGGTTGACCTCGCGGTAGCCGGGCATGACCACAGTTACATGCGCCGCACACCTTTCGTCGTTCTCAACGCGTCCGGCAAAGGCAAAGAGCAACGCTACCATTTTCAGCCGCAGGTCACAGATACAGCCCAGACCTATTCGGTGCTGCATGTGCCCTATAACGGCGTAAACATGACCTTCAAGACTTACCGTCGCTCTGACGGACAAGTCATCGATTCCCTCTATGTCTGTCACGACTGATGCGATAGTACTGTCGCTGCAGCCGCATTCCGACAAAGCGCACGTACTGCACGCCTATACGCGTGCGGGCGGGCGCGTTAATTATATGGTGTATGGTCTCGGACGCAAACACCCTATCGGCATGTATATGCCTTTCTCCCTCGTCCAGATCACTGCTACCAATGATCCCCTGAAACCGCCCGCCATCAAAGAAGTCTGTCAGCGAAGCGGTCTGTCAGCGAAGCGGTCTAACAGCGCCAGTGATCTCTACAAACAGTCCGTCCGCCTCTTCATCGCCGAAGTGCTCTACCACGTCCTGCGGCATCCGATGCCCGACGAGCCGATGTTCGATTTTCTGGAACACGCCGTAGAGATGCTCGGAGAGAGTGACGAACCGCAGAATTTCCATTTGGCGTTCCTCGCCGGTTTTGCCGCCCAATTGGGTTTCGGTATTCCCGAAGACGACGAACCCGCACATCGGGCACTTCTCAAAACACCCCTCACTCGTGCCGAACGACAAGCACAACTTCGCGCCATGTGCGCCTATTTCCAAGAACACGTCGAAACATGGCAAACACCCCGTTCACTCGACATTTTGATGGAAGTTTTTGACTAAAAAGCACTAAAAATGCATACAAAAGTAAAAAAAATGCAAAAATATTTGCTCATGTCGCAAAAATGTTGTACCTTTGCACGCTTTTTGGTATAAACCCGCCCTGTGAAGGGCATAAAATAGATTAAAACAATGAAACGTACATTCCAACCTTCCCAGCGTAAACGCCGTAACAAACACGGTTTTCTGGAGAGAATGGCTACCGCAAATGGTCGCCGCGTATTGGCTGCACGCCGTGCAAAAGGTCGTAAGAAACTGACAGTTGCCGACGAAGGACGCCACAAATTTTAATTGCAACTAAGATTGACAATGGACAAATAGGGAAAAGAGATGCGTCTCCTTTCCCTTTGTTTGGTAATTACGTACGCACGCACGTACACACACGCTTATGGAATCAACAAGACAACACAAGATCGCAAGGCTCATTCAGAAAGATATGAGCGACATCCTCTTGCGCTACGCGCGCACCCTCTCGGGCACGCTTATCTCCGTGAGTGAGGTTCGCGTATCGCCCGATTTAGCGATAGCGCATATCTACCTCTCTATCTTCCCGCACGAGAAAGTGGCGCAAACGATGCAGCTCATCGAGGAGAACACCCATCGTTTCCGCGGTGAGTTAGGTGCATTGGAGAGACACCAACTGCGCATCATCCCCGAGGTCATTTTCCATCTCGATGAGACCATTGACCGCATGGAGCGCATAGACCAGTTACTTGCGGGAGATAAGAAGTAACGAGTTAACGAATTAAAGAATTAAAGAATTAAAGAATTAACGAGTGAACGTTTAACGTTTTACCGTGCGCAGCACTTTCGAGCCTCATATAGCTTGGCGGTACCTTTTCTCGAAGAAAGGGCACAATGCCATCAATATCGTTTCCGGCATCAGCGCCGCAGCGGTAGCCGTTGTCACGGCTGCCATGATAGCTGTGCTGAGTGTGATGAACGGTTTTGGGGTGCTGGTGGAGCAACTCTTCTCGGAGTTCGATCCGGTGCTGCTGGTTCAGCCGGTCGAGGGTCAGACCCTTCGCACGGACACAGCCCCTGTTCTTGCTTTGTACGCGCGCGAGGATATAGAGGCGATCTCGATGCAGTTGGAGCAAACGGCACTCGTTCGCTACAAAGACCACCAACTGCCTGCCCGCGTCATGGGTGTGGACAGTCTCTTTGCCCGCACCGCGCATATCGACTCTATCATCACCGATGGGTTCTACTCCGTCTGGGACGGAGCTTTCGAGCGAGCTGTCATGGGTCGCGGACTCGCGGCACAGATAGGCATGAACGCCCATTTCACCGGTGCGCTACATCTCTATGCGCCGGAACGTACAGGGCGCATCAACCTCCTGCGTCCCGATCAATCGCTCCGTCACGAACATGCATTCATCGCCGGTACCTTCGCTATCAACCAATTGGAGTACGATGACCAGCTCATGCTCGTCTCTCTCCCTCTCGCCCAACGCCTCTTCGGCTACGACGAACACACCGCTTCCGCCCTGCGCATTCAGCCCAAAGAGGGAGTAAATCTCAAATCTCAAATTTCAAATTTCAAATCTCAAATCTCCCAAACCCTCGGAGAGGGTTACCGGGTTTTGGACAGATATGAGCAACAGGCGGATTTCTTCCGCATCCTGCGGATTGAGAAACTGCTGACGATCGTGCTGCTGGTTTTCATCCTGCTCATCGCCAGCTTTAATATCATCGGTTCGCTCACCATGCTCATCATCGACAAACGCGAAGACATCCGCATCCTCTCGCATCTCGGAGCAGACGAACCTACTATTCGCCGCATCTTCTTGTTAGAAGGGTGGTTTATCTCTTCGCTCGGCACTCTCACGGGCTTGGTGCTCGGCGTTGCCCTTTGCCTCGGACAACAATACTTCGGTTGGCTTAAATTAGGAGCCGAAGGACAATATATCATCTCCGCCTACCCCGTTCAGGTACAAGCGGCGGACATCCTCCTCGTGGCTCTCATCGTCTTGGCGCTTGGCTTCGTCTCGGCGTGGTATCCGACGAGAAAGTTGAGAGTTGAGAGTTGAGAGTTTAGAGAAGTTGGTAAGTTATGAAAAAAATCGTATATATCCTCATTCTTCTTATCGGGCTGAGTGCCTGCAAGAAGGCGAAATACATCCAAGTTCACTCCTTCCCGGAGGTGTATGTGCTTGCTTACGAGCAGGATCATGGGCGTTGCTATGACTCCGTGCCCTTTGGTGTGGTGTCGCTCGATCTCTATTCCGAAGGGCTCACCTTAGACACAAATCGCCGGATGCAGGGCTCGGGGTACAACCTCTACCTATCGGATATTTTCGTTCCGGGTGACACCCTCGCCTCGGGAGAGTATAAATCTTTCAACTCGAAACACTCAACACTAAACTCCTACACCTTCCTTCCCGGTAGAGATTATGACGGTACGCCCAACGGCGCCTACTTGCTCACCATCGATCAGGGCAAACTGCAATCCGTTCAACTCATCGATTCGGGTTATATGACCGTCCGCGACACCACAAACGGTCTGACCAATCTCCAATTCACGCTCTATTATACGAAAGACGGGCAAACCGTTACTACCTATACGCCTCATTTTCAAGGAGCTCTCCAATCATGGCAAAACAAATAACATCCGACCAAGCGCTCCTCAAAGAGTACCATACATGGCTGCGTCTGGAGCGAGGCTATTCGCCCAATACCGTTGAGGCATACGAGATGGACTTGGACAAACTGCGTGAGTACTGCTCCACACACACCGACAAGAACGACAAGCCGCTGGACTATGTGCATCTGGATTTTGAGGGTTTGGAGGCATTTATCTTTGAGCAGTTCAAGACCATTCATTCGGAGGCTACGCAGGCACGGGTCTTGGCAGGTATTCATGCTTGGTATCGGTTTTTGCTCTACAAAGATTATATTGAGCAAGACCCCTCTGAACTATTGGAAGGTCCGCGCAAATCCAAACATCTGCCTACCGTACTTTCGCTGGATGAGGTCAACCGCATGATGGCGGCTATTGACCTGAGCACGAATGAGGGTCACCGCAATCGAGCGATGATGGAGATGCTCTATGGCTCCGGGCTGCGCGTGAGCGAACTGGTCGGACTCCAGTTGAGTAAGATCTATCTCAACGAACACTATATGTTGATTGAAGGCAAGGGTTCCAAACAGCGTCTGGTACCGATCTCTCCGGTGGCGGAAGATTGGTTCGGCTACTGGCTCCAAGAGCGTGCTACATGGCCTGTCAAACCCGAGTTCCGCGACATCGCTTTCGTCAACCGGTACGGCAGACCCCTGACGCGCGCTATGGTCTTCACGATCGTTCGGCGTCTATGCGAAGAGGCGGGCATCACCAAGACCGTCAGCCCACACACGTTGCGACACTCGTTTGCGACGCATCTGCTCCAGAACGGCGCAGACCTGCGCGTCATCCAGCAGCTCCTTGGACACGAAGATCTGGCAACCACCGAGATTTACACGCATGTGGACGTACAAGATCTCCGCAAGGCGATACTGCTCTGTCATCCGGCAAACCAACAGAAATAACGTAATAACGTGATTACGTAATGACGAAATTACGAAACATAGTATTTCTTGGGCTCTTGGCTCTCGGCTCTTGGCTCCACGCCGTGGAGACCATCATCGTGGGTGAGATCGTCAATGAGACGACGGGCGAAGCTATTCCGAATGTCAATATCCATTTCCGGGGCACGAAGATAGGCACCTCTTCCGACGCCAACGGCGCCTATGCGCTGCGCGTAGATATGCAGGCGAAGGCGCAACTCGTCTTCTCCGCCGTGGGCTATTACACCCAGCGGTTTGAGATCGAACCGGGTTCGATGGCAGGGCTGCAGGTCTCTATGCGCGAGAAAGTAGCGACGCTCACAGAGGTGGTCATTGCGCCTAACGAGAACCCCGCATTGGCTATCCTGCGGCAGGTTCGGGAGCACCGCAAAGAGAATGACCGCACCCTACATGCGGACTTGACAACTGACGTGCAGCGCGAACAAACGCTCTATGTCTCGCATATCGGCAAAAGACAACTGCGCCGCGCCCTTTGGCGAAGCCTGCAAGCAGGCATGATCGCCCAAGAGGACTCCACGTATATCCTACCGCTCTACCGCGAGACGCAGACCTACCGTCTGAACGGCAAAGAGATGACCCCTGCTAACGACCAGCGCACACAAGCGCTTATCCTCACCTCTACCGACTACTCCGCCCTCATCGGCAGCGAAGGCAATCTCAATTTCTATGCCCCTTCCGTCTCCCTGATGAAGCACGCCTTCCTCTCGCCTCTTGCCCCGGGAGGCAACCTCTATTACCGGTACTATCTAACAGAGAGCGAAGCGAACGATCTAACAGCGGAGCGGTCTGACAGTGCCAGCGGTCCGTCAGCCGAAGGCGGTCTGGTTAGAATAGCCTTCCGAACCAGAAATCCTTTCTACGCTACTTTCAACGGCGAGATGGTCATTGATACCACCACCTTCGCTTTGCGCGCCATCAACGCCTATGTGCCTGCCGAAGTGGCGGTTAACTATGTCAATACGCTACATGTATCGCAGAGTCTGCTGCCGGACGGATCCATCGCCGACGAACATATATCCGCCCTGCTGGATGTCAATATCAAGAGCGAGAAAGCAGGTACGATCTTCCCGACGCTGTTGCTCAACACCTCGCTAAAAAATCCCGATGCCACGGTGGTTCGGGATCCCGAAGCCGCGGTTGTTCGGAATAACGGAATTACGGAATTGCGGGATTACGACTCTTCTTCCGCGGCACCCGATTCCGCTTTCGCGGCGTTGGATTCTCTGCCGATCATCCGAACCGCCAAATGGTTTGCGACGATTGCTACGACGGGATATATCCCTACCGGCAGTTTCTTGGATATCGGACATATAGAAGAGATCCTGCAAGTCAACCATCATGAGGGAGTGCATTTGGGTTTGCCGTTCCGCACGAACGAGAAGATGTCGAAGATTGTCTCTTTAGAGGCGTCTGTGGGGTATGGTATCAAAGACCGCAAAGCCAAAGGTATGGGTCGCATCTCCGTCAACCTGCCGACGCTTAGGCGGAATATCCTGCAACTGGAGTACCACGACCGATATGTATGGTCGGAGGTGGATGATTTCGACCGTCTGATGCGCGAGAACTCGATGGGTTGGAGGAATTTTGATTTCACCTCTTATGCGTTCGAGGCGCTTCATCGCGACAAAAAGTGCGTCAATACAGCTATCCGTCAACGCCAGTTGCAGTTCCATTGGTTTGCGGATTGGACACCTTTCCTCGAAACACACACGTATGTCCGCATCGGCAATCAACCGGCAGACATCAGTGGGCAGAATTCAGATTTCAGAATTCAGAGGTCAGATTTCAGAGGTCAGATTTCAGATATTAACTATCAAAGTTTATCGCTGATCGCACGTTTTAGTTGGGGTGAGCGCAAGTACGATGGTTATTTCCTGCGCCGGTATGCCTATTCGTCCAAATATCCGGTACTGTACGTAGGTGCGGAGTTCGGGCACTGGGGTCTAACAGCGCAGCGGTCTAACAGTGATAACAGTCTATCAGCCGAAGGCGGACTGTACACCCATCTTCGTCTGATGCTCACGCAGCACGCGAACCTCGGTATGGGCGGTACGCTGACGTATGTGGTGCAAGGGGGTGCGATCTTCGGAAAGGTGCCGCCTACTCTTCTCTGGCACGCGAATGCGAACCAAGGTTACGCCTATGATCCCTACCGCTTCACGATGCTTCATGGCTATGAACTGATGGCGGATAAGTATGTGGCGCTTCATGCCGAATGGAATGGTCAGGGCATCCTCTTCAACCTCATCCCGGGTATCCGTTGGCTGCATCTGCGCGAGTTGGTGGAGGGCAAAATAGCCTACGGCTATCTAAGTGAAATTCACAAATCACAAATCACAAATGTCAAATCTCCGCATAATTTCTATGCGGAGGTAGGAGTCGGTCTCGGCAACATCCTCCGCGTCTGTGATCTCTATTCGGTTTGGGGATATACGAAAGAGTCGCGTTGGCAGTGGGCGATGCGTTTCCGTATCCATCTCGGTTTGTAAAGTTTCTTTTCTATATTTTTAGGTAACCAAAAACGCGGCGGTACGACCTTGCGGTCTAATGCCTATCGGCTCTTGGTCTCTCGTGAGCAAGCTCCCAGAGCCCAACATCCGCTAACCATCACGTACAACACAATAGTTGTCCGTCCGCCTTACAAAAAACTCGCTCCGCTTACAAAAAAGCGTTCCCTTCGGTCACTCTCAAAAAACTATGCAGCGCGTAACATTGTTTACATCCTCCCGATGGTAATTTTGTTTTTGGGAGCGAAGCGCTTTTTTGTGAGGGATGAAATCCCGTTTTTTTGGAAGCAACCGGCGGTTAGTCTCTGACTAAGTGCCAAGTGGCTACAGATTTGGGACGGTTGGAAGCTTGCTTACGAACCGACACAAAGATGGAGACACAAGACCGCAAGTCTCACGAAGCGGACGCAGGTTGCGCGTTTTTGGTTACAATAAAAAGTTCGAGGGGTGAATGACAATTCATAGACGGGTCAATTAGAGGTCATTTCCGTGACCACTTCGTGACCATTACGGACATGTACGTACCGTTTGAGTCCGGCTCGGGGTCGGTTTTGGGGCTAATTTTAGGTCAGTTTTAGGGGTGTTTTGGGCATTATCTCTCGAGAATGGACCGACATTGGACCGATAACGGACCGATAACGGACCGATGAAGTCGAGGAAAATGATCCCCCTCAAAGGACACCAAAGGCAGCCGTAAAGCTGCCTTTGGTATTCTAAATCGCATTTAGCGAAAGGGTTAGTCAATAATGTCACCGCGACGACGGGGAGCATCAGTAGCGCCAGGACCATTTGTACCCGGAGAGAGGGTAATGATGCCTTGCATGATGCTCTCAGCTGCTAATACAGTAATCTCAGTGATTGGTTTCTTATACATTTTCATATTCATAATATTATATCCTTTCGTGGCTATATTGCGCGTAGTTTCCTAATATCTGCTCAACGTGAATTACTTCCGGACATTCGTCCCAAGTAAAACCTCCGCCCATCAAATACCAGTTCTTGCGCCTACGCACAGGCACTTTCTTAATAGACGGGAATGCGGAGATAGGCATAGTTATCTGCCTACCATCTTTAAGCACCACTTGGAACTTTCCTCTTGCAGGGAAAGTAACCTTGCTTATGGTGGGTTTTACATCCCAAAATCCTTCAATCTGTGCCATATTACTTATTAATTTTAATAATTCTTACGTTACCGCCGTTTGTGAAAACTTGCCATTGTTTGAGCAACTTTTCTTTGTTTTCTTCTACTATTTTCAACAACTGTTTCAGTTGTGCATCCGTCAGGTCTCCCTCTTTTGCTAATTCTACATTTGGCTCCAACCAAATCTTCGCAAAATTCTGAGTATCCTTTTTGCCTACATGCACATGTGCTCGATTTTCATTAACATCCGTTCCGTAGAACAAGAATGTCCATACAATCTTAGCAGTTGTGTATAGTAGAACTTTGGGCATAACTTATCAAATTCAATTTCGGCTACAAAGGTACGGCAAATTTTTGACATATGCAAATTTTTGCCGTACTTTGTGCCAATTTTACGTTATTTTACGAGTTGACCCTTAGCGTCATACATCTTCTCACCGCGGAGGATATACATCTGACCGTTGAGAATCATCTTAACCGGCTTGTCGGAAACATTGAGGTTCTCGCAACCCGTAGCTACTTGCTCTGCATCCTTACCCAGCGTTACGCGGCGACGCGGAGCCGGGTTGCTTGTTTGAGCGGCTTGGTACTCAGCGTATGTCGGAACATCGCTCATTACGATGTAAGCGCGGTTCGCTACAACACTGAGGTGACTACCTACCAGATTATCGCAGTTCCAGAGCTTGTTGTTTGCGATATACAGGATGTCGTTCTTATTGGACTCATCAATATCAACGTTCGCATTTACGAACGAACCAATCATACCGCGAACAGCAACAGGAGCAGCAGCGGTATTCTCGCCGTAGAACAAGTCGATGCGACCGGTAGTCGATTGGAAGATATACGGCTCACCTGCCTTCAACTCTTCGTTCGGTAGAACCTCTTCGAAGTCGATCTTGTCGTTGTACTGCTCATTGCGGCTTGCAATCTGATAGAACGTTGCACCTACTGCACCACCTGCGAGTACATTGTGGTCTACACAGAGTGTACCGATGTTGTTCGTTACATTACGTGTGTAGTCAGGAGTCGGATTAGCCGTGAAGGTAATCTTCGAGATACGGATATACTGGTCTACATCTGTTCCATCGTTCTTAACACCCATAAGCATTACCTCGCCCGGTTGAACATAAGCCTTATATGTCTTCACATCTGTATTGCTTGCCGATGCTACGGTCGATACAGCGTCGTTGATCTTAATACGACGGTTGTTATTTCCATTATCCGAGAACTCAACCTCAACGATACCCGGTACGGTTACATTGAACTTAATGTGACCACCCTTAGCAAACCATCTTGTATTCGCACCACTACCAGATTTTTCAAGAGCCTCTTGACCGCTAAAGATCAAAGCTTGCGAGTTAAACTCAGCATCGTTCTTCAGCTGTTTGCCTTCGTCATCGATATTAGCCATGAGTTGCTCTACATCCTTTGTCTCAGGTAGAATCTTCTGCATGGTTTCAGCTGCATTAGCCCAGTTCCATGTAGTAGTTGCTGTTACGTCAACTTGCGGCAGATCATGTTTTACAGTGAAATTGACCGTGTAAACATTCGTCACTGTTGCGTCTTCCGACTTAACGGTAACGGTCGAACTTGCAGCATAACTTACAAACTCAGCTGCATTGCTGATAGTAACTGTAGCATAGCCGTCCATAGTAGCCGTTGCTGCCAATGCAGGAACATCGGTTGTACCCTTAGCCAATTCAACAGCATAGGTATAAACACCATCCTCCAATGTGATAGCAGTTGCAGGGGTGCCATAACTCAATGCCATCAAGGTAGCATCGTTCGTTACGCGGTAGCCAAGTTCCGCCTCGTCAGACTTAGTCGAATTGTCTTGGTGGCCTGCGAGAGAGTTGGTAACGATTACATAGTACGTACCCTCGGTCGTAGTGGTCAGAGTTGCCGCTGTTGCTCCATCAACCTCGCTGTCATCAGAAGCGTTGTACCATTGGTAAGAGAGTGTTCCGCCATCAATAACCTCTGCCACAACCGTTGCAGTCATGCTGCCCGGAGCGAACGTATGGCACGTAGCCGGTTGAGTAGTAATAGTCGGCTTCTCGCACTTCGGCAGCATGAATGAAAGTTTATTGATCTTAACCTGAGCACCAGAACCATTAATGTACCAGTTTCCGGCTGCGAGAGTGAATTCTCCATCACCTGTTGCCTCATAAGTCTTAGCAGCGTCTTCTGTAGAACACTCGGTTCCTACATAATACTTTTTATTGTCTGCATATACATTAACCGTCATCGGAGCATCCAGATGGAACTTGATATAATGCGTACCTAATGTTGTTAACTGCACATTCGATGCCGAATTAATCTTCGACTCTGCAGACAACTTATAATCGATACCATCAATAGTACGTAGTGTATTAGCCGCTACGTTCTGACGTTTCTTCGAGTAATCGAATACATAACCATTCTGACCACCTTGTAACAAGTCTTCACCAGACTCTACAGCTACAATCTGACAGAAATACAATTTCGTATTCTCTACACCAAATACTATTTCAGCATTTGTTGTCAGAGTGATATCTGTGCTTACTAAATGTGAACCAGCTTCTACATCAACGGTCTTAGAAGTAATTGCCTTACCTTCTTCAATCGTATAAACATAGATTTTTCTCGTTGTAGAAGATTCCGTATTTTGCATATAGAACCAGAACGTTATGTTCTTCTTCGTCGGTGCGTAATAAATACCCTTAGTCTGAGTTCCTTCAGTCTCACCACCGAAGCTTGTATGGGTGCTTCCCATCTGTACATATTTAGCATAGTTAATACCCTCTACTGTATATGCACCTGTCTTCAATTGGTCTGCTTTCACGCGGAAGTTACCTGTCAAAGCACCAGTCACAACCATCTTGATACCATCTACTTCAGTCGGCTCGGTAACAACCACGTTGAAATCAACCGATTTAGCGTTGAATCCAACAACTGCTGCCTGCGATGCAGTAATAGTTGCTGTACCTGCTGCTGTCGCTGTGAAGTTATTACCATCGATAGAAGCACTTGTACCACCGTCGGTCTTCACGCTATAGGTGATAGCGCCCGTACTGGTCTGAGCCGTAATAAGCGAACTCAAATCCAATGCCGACCCGCCTACAGAATAGGCACCATCGTCATAAGTCAACGTCGGGTCAACCGGTTCAATATGATCTACCCATTGAGCAGTCAGTGTCACATTCTTTGCCGGCATCGTGTAGGTAGCGCCAGCGGCTACATCTGCAGCATCTTGGTCAACCCATTTATCGAAATCTTTCGATGCCGGAGCTGTAATATCCGTCACTCCATCGTGTACGGAGAATGTCTCGCCTACATACTTAGATGCCTGCGTCGGAGTAGTACCTGTACCACCATTCAGGTCATAAGTAACCGTGTGCGGATACATGATCTCCAACTTCGAGAAACGCAAATCACTCGATGCTGTCAGATAAACAACGCCATCTGCTGTTACATCAAATGTAGCCGGAGAAGTTTTTGTATGACCATATGCCTTATTATCATCGTCTGCTTTATCAGTGCCTAATTGCATCTCACGGTCGCCGTTTGTAGTAAAGGTAACTTTAACTCTCGCGCCATTATTAACCTTAAATGCTAATGCGCGATTTTCCTTCACGCGCATACCGCTACCGTAATCACAGTCATCGGTTCCTGCACCAAAGAACTTATTGCTTTCAGCTAAAGTTCCCGCGGCAATAGTAGCACTCGGCGTAAACGTATAGTCGTCTGCTATCGTTACCAAATCTGCTACACTCGGAGCGGTTGTCGTGAAATCAAGCGTCACCTCATTACTGAACTCACATTGAGCACCGGTGCCTTTGTATTTAACCTTCAACGTATATGTCGTTCCTTGTGTCAAACCTTTTGCCTCATAGCTATTCGTTGCCTCATCCGTCCAATCTAGGATAACAGTCTCGTCATCTTTCTTAATAATCGAGATCTTATAGCCATTTGCCCCGTAGCCTAACGGATCCCAACTGAGGTCTGCAGAAGTATGAGTAATGTTACTTGCTGCCAATGACTCCGGAGCTTTCGGTTTTGTACAAGCCGCTTCGGTTGTAAACACAATATTGCTCAAAGCAGCATTAGGAACATCACTACCATTCTTTACGGCACCTGCTGCTGTCGCCAAAGTATATTCCGTGCTATTATCCAAACCGGAGTAAGGAATCGTTACGACCGCGTCGCTTACAGAAATGCTTGCCGTTGTCAACGAGCCTGCACCTCCCGATAACGTAAACTTAGAAGCATCATTCAATGTTACATTCTGGCTAAACGTCAAAACGATATTGCCTTCTACTGCCACATCCGTTGCACTATTTGCGGGAACAGAAGACAACAGTTTCGGAGCAACTACTGGTTCCCACGATGTATTACCAATCAGGTACTTTGCGGCATTAACTATCATCTTCTTAGCATCATCAGAATAGTTATCCTTGATATTGCTACTCAAAGCGATAAGCAAATATTTAGCTGTAGAGACACCACGCTGACTAGGAGTCAACTCGTGGATACAAGTAGTACCTGTTGCACTCGTTGCTAACGTATAACCTCGCTTGCCTTCCACTAAAGTACTTGTAGTAACACCTTGCAAATTATTTCCACTCTTTGAAGGATTAACCATATCTACTGCGCCCGCAGTAATAGTCACACCGTCAAAGATAGGATGGCTTGATATATTGGTATACTCTGTGGACAATGTAGCCAACTCAGACGTCGAAGGATTAACCGGAGTTCCCCAATTCCAACGGCTGGATAAGGTATAGAAGAACGCCTTCAAGCTCAAAATAGGCACGTTCACTCCAACGACGGTTGCTCCCTCATCAGAGTTAGCCCAACTAAGCGATTCATCCAAAACCACGAGATCAACACCTGTATAGTCAGGAGAAGCGGCTTTTGTACGTACCGTTACATTGTATCCTGCGTCACGCAATGCGGTAATAGCATCGTTAGTAGCATCAGCCGAGGACGCTATAAATGCCACATTACCAATCGTTTCCAACGTAGTAAAGGACAATTCGTTGCTACTATATGCAGTGCCGAAATCATTCGTTGCATAAGCACGAACATAATAAGTTGTATTCGGTGTTAAACCCGTCAGGGTCGTCTCCGCAAACGCGGTACTTACTACGGTATAACTGGTACCAACCTCTTTCGTCGTATTAGCGGTCGTTGGGTGCTCCGTAGTACCATATACAAATCCGTAAGAAGAAATGGCACAGCCGGCAGAACCAATTGCCGTGATACCATCGCAGTTCAACACTTGCGTTGTAAATGATGTAGTACCCTTAGAAATCGCCGAAACAGTAGGAACTACGGTACATGCATCGTTTGTCGTGAAACTAACAGCACTTCCATAGCTCGTTCCAGAGCCATTAGTTGCATAAGCACGTACATAATAAGTAGTACTTGCTGTCAAACCGGTAAGTGTAGTTTCTGCGAAAGCTGTATTGATAGTTGAATAACTTGTTCCAACCTCTACTGGTGTGTCGTCATCAATATTGGGTGTAGAACCCGTTCCATATACGAAACCGTAAGAAGAAATCGAGCATCCTTCCGATCCAAGTGAAGAAATACCCGCACAGTTTACAACCTGCGTTGTCGAAGTTGTTGCACCCTTCGTCGTTGCTGATACCGTCGGAGCTACAGTACAAGCAACAGCTTTCTTCAGAGTTAAATATATTTTACCAACTGCGACACCTGTACTTCCTTTAGTGATACGAAAAGCAGTTGCTCCACTGGGGATAGAAGATACATTACCCAAATTTACCTCTGTATTTTTTTCCGAGTCAGAAATAGATCTATCTATTTGCCAATACTCACCATCAGTTGTACTTATAGCATCCGTTAGAGACGCATTAAAATCTCCTTTAAAGTTTTTAGCACCTGTACCTCCAGGAAAAACCGTCAAGGTGGCAGCTGTGATAACATATCCGGCATCTTCAACATCTATATATGCAAAATTAGTATTTGCCGTCGCAAGATTATAACCCATTGCATTGAATTCACCATTTCCTGTAGCTGTTACACCTGACGCGGTTGGCAGAACACCTTGCGTAAAGTCCCAGCATAGCGTTTTGGAATCAGTATCCAATACTGTTACTGTATGAGTACCTGATTTGTCATCAACCGTATAAGAGATGACTACATCTCCGCTGGTTGAGCCAGATGTCAATGCTCCAGAAGTAGAATTAATCGTAGCCGAACCACTGGTCACAGCCCACGTTCCTCCTGCAGGATAGCCTACAAATGGTATCGTCTCACTTTTAAGCATTTCCGCATCACCTTCTATCTCAGGAGCGAGAACAGAAGTTGCAGTTACGCTGGCAAAGTAAGCCTTTCCGTCTCCTAAGGTATTATCCGTTCCAAACGCGGTATTTGTACTATTAAATCCAACTTGCCTGTAAATACGAACAACACGAGTATTGGCAGGAAGGGTAACTGAATAATTCGCACTCGCAGAAGATGAGATATTCTTATTATTCAATTTTACAACTTCATAGCCGGTAAACGTAGCACCAACTTTCCCTGTCCACCAAACAACTACACAGTTCTTATCATTAGAATCATTTGAGCCTCCACGAAAATTAAGAGTAGTGCCTAAAGCATATCCTTTATCTGCTTTTATTTCCACGTAACTATTGGTCTTGTTATAGTCACTCGTAGTGCTAGCTCCAATTTGTAACGTAGTTTCATTTTTGGCTGTTTTCCCATCTTTCCATATTTGAGCAGATGTTGTGGAAGCAATACCAGGCGAGGACACAGTGATATGACTCTTTGTCGTCCCTGCGCCCGAATTATCCACGATATTCGCAGCTGTCCAATCATCTCCCCACGCATTCCCTATGCCAAGGGAGAAGAGGAGGAAGAGTGTGGCGATGAGCCACCTACCCTTTTGAGTTAAAAAACTTGAAAATTTGTTTTTCATAAGCATTAAATTTTAATTAGTAAAAAAATTGGTTTTTATTATTTATTTTGAGTTATTTAATATTTCTTGCTCGGGCGTTTGTTTTCTATGAGGTCTAATCCCAAATGCAGTTTCTTATAGTTTGGGAATTGTCCATCACTACTTAGCAGCGTAAGATTCTCTGCTAAAGCCTGAGCTATAATCAATCTGTCGCTCGGATCTGTATGCCCTTCAACATTTGGAAGCGTCATCATCTTTTGGAGATGCTCTTTAGTAACATACTTAACCGTAATACCTAGTGTGTTTTCTATGAGGTCAAACACATCGAATCCCTTCTCTTGCATATCGGATGGCAAACGTAATTTGCCTTGCTGGAAGAGGTTCACATATTCTTTTATACTTTCCGAACTAAGATACAATGTATTATCGTAGTCTGCTATGATAGCCTGAATATCCGGTGATATATAATCATCGGAAGTCCAATCCAAGAACAAACATGTATCCAACAAGCATCTCATACTCGCAATGCCTCAATCGCCTGTTTGTCACTTATGATAATTAACGGTTCTGTATGATTTCTCATCCATTCTCCCGCCTTCGAAATTCTGTCTTGCAATACTCCTTTTTCCATATACATTAAATTTTTTAAGTTAAACAGAAAAATTGGTTTTTAATTATATAGAGTTTCTATATTTCTGCATTATATCAAACAGCCACACCTGTCTGCATGACATCATCGTATAACGGAGACGGACAGTCATCCGCCATTAACACCGGCTCAATCAGAAGACTCACACTACGCGTATCTCTCCATAATCCTTGGGCGATTTCAAATTTGCGATTTCCATATGTCGGCACAATAACAGCCACATCTATATCGCTATCCGGATTTGCATAGCCCTTGCTATACGAGCCATACATCATCACTCTCGGCTCCGTTTGGAAACGAGATGATATCACCTGCTTGTAACGACGTACAAGATTTAGGGCTTCATCAAATTTGAGAGTTTGTCTTTTATCCATTGTTGTAATACTTTTGTATCATCTATTATACTTCGACACACTTTTGGACTTAATGTTCGTGCCAATGCCGCCTTGTCTTCCGGATAACGTGCTTCTATATTGTAATTTGTGATGATATCTAAAAATGATTTTTGTTCTTCACTCATTTGCTCTAGCAATTCGCATCCATCTGCAAGACGCATGTGGTTGTGGGTCTTGGGAGGTATGTCGTCTCGAACAAAAGACCAATAGGCTTTGAGTGTTTTCTCAATGGTTTGATGACACATAAATGCAACATACAGCCACCGTTTTGTTTTGTACATCGCTTCGGCTGTTTCAATATCGTAATCTGCAATATCCAGCCAATATGCCACTTTTTCTTCCTTTGTCATCATATTTCTACAAACTTTGTTTATGTGCCACTTAAAGTATTTCTTCCATCATTTCCTCCACACTTGAATACGTCTTCAAGTTACCTTCCCGAGCCTCTTTCATTGCAGCTTTTGTTTTTGCCCTCAATTCTCTTTCAGCAAAGCGCTGTTTTATATTCTTCACTAAATGCTCATGCATCTCCTCCAATGTAACAAAATGCTCTGCAATCTCTGCTTTCGTTATTGTAGGATTAGCTTTCATAAGCATTAAATTTTTTAAGTTAAACAAAAAAATTGGTTTTTATTATTTATTTTGATTTTTGATCATTTTGATTTCTTGAACAAATCGGAATGAGTACCTGTTCTTGCTAAAGAAACTAATTCTATAGTTTCTTGCACGTCATATATGAGCAACCTATTAGATTCAATATGGCACTCCCAATATCCGCGCAACTTGCCAACCAATTTATGAGGAAGATATTCAGCCGGCACTTGTCCTTCTTCCTCAAGATGCTTGATTACCGTCCTTAACGCAGACAAATCATAGCCCCTTTTCTCGCAAGTCTTCACGTCTTTTTTAAACTTGCCGGTACTGATAATCTTAATGCCTTTCACTTGCTGGATCAGCTCGATTATCGGCTGTACTAATGCATTCGCCGGGTTATATTGTATTGTCATTGTCTGCATAAGCATTAAATTTTTAAAGTTAAACAAAAAAATTGGTTTTTAATTATTTATTTTGAGTTATTTTGCAAGTTATGCAAAAGCCGCAGGGGTTACGACTTGCTCAAAGATATTGTTGATGTACGCGTTAGCACTCTCACCTAAAGCCGCCGCATTACGGCGAATGGTGTCACGAACAGATACCGGCACAACTATGTGCATAGACGCCTTCTCTTCCGACTCACGGACTTTGGCTTCGACCTTTGCCTCAAAAGCATCGCGCTCGGACGTTCCCGCTTTCCCGATCTCCTGATCGATGACCTCATCTAAAGTCCATGCGTGCATATTTTCTTCAATCGTTCTCATTGTTGATGAACAGACATGCTACCGCCATCTACTTCATTGATCGGTGATTGCTTTTTGTAGTTATCCGTCTGTATAAGCATTTAATTTTTAAAGTAAAACAAAAATGGTTTATTATTTGTAATCTATTTCGGGTGCAAAGATACAAAAAGTTTTTCATATACGCAAGCGCGTGAGGGCACGTGCGCTATTTTTACTCTATTTTCGTCAATTTTTACACTTTCGCAAGCCAAAATCAAAGGCAGCCGAAGCTGCCCTTAACTTTTCATTGATAAAAAAAATGCCCCCCTTGCCATTTTCTATGGTGCCATTTTGGCACCTTAAAGAATTGTACTCCTAACGGGTAAGTTCAACCATGAAATCTGACGGGAAACGAGAGATATTTTGCTTAACTTGTCTCTTCAAATTTTTAAAAAAATTGGTTTTTATTGATTTATTTTAATCCCAAAGATTATCATCTTTTGCGGTAGTACATGATGAACATATGCTTTTTCTCCTTCCACAGAGAAAATTATCGCCATGTTCTTGTAATTTGTACGCCGCACCTCTATCCCCAATTGGCGAGACAACTCTTCATCTACTGCCAATGCCCCTGCTGAATTCTCCAACTTCTTAATTTCTTCCTCTAAGCCAAGCATATATCTCTTAGCTGTCAAGGGAGCATGGACTTCTTCCTTAATGAAGCGAGCCAACGACTTTCGGTCTTGTTTGGCTTCTTCGGTAAGCATTACATCATACTTCCTCATACAGCCTCACGTATATCATTCATCCCATATTCCTCGCCAAGATCTTTTGCCAGACCGTCAAAATACTCCTCGACCGAGTACATCGGCTTGTTCTTGAAGTCCGGGTCTATACTCAACGGTCGTTGAATCGGTTGTATCTTGATGCTCTCGATATACTCAAGCACCTCATTCATCTTCTGCTCATCCTCTATCATCGGACCCATTGCAGTCAGAAACCGACTACTTGCTATTGCCTGCGCTGCACTCATAAACATTTATTTTTTTAGAAAAACAGAAAAAAAATGGTTTTATTATTTATAATTTTTCAAACAGTCAGATACAATTCATCAGTAATTTTGAGAAGATATTCTACCGCCTCTAACAATGGGGCAAGATCATTCTTGATAATATCATCCATGTACTCAATATCTAAATCATGATAACCATGAGATATTCGATTTCGCATTGCTATCACTTTCTTCCATGGTATCTCCGGACGATACTGCCACAAGGAACCATTAGTATAATTGTCTATCTTCTTCACGCTTTCTCCTATTACCTGAATAAGCATAAAGTTACCTGCCAAACGCTGCATTCCATATGGCGAGGTCTCCAATTCCTGCATGCTCTCAACATCCTTGTTCCAGTCCTGCAACTGAACAATTGTTTGCTTGAGCTGCTGGAGCGTTTCATGCGCCAATTCTATTTCTCTAGAATATTCTAACTCCATCTCTTTCTACTTGTTTAAGGAAAAATGGCGTGAGGTTCTTGTGACGACGGATCATATCTACATGACGACCTGTAATCTCCTCCAAATAATCATTTGCGGCACACGCCTCGTAAAATTTAGGGGGCATTTCTACCAACACATCCACATCGCTATCTTCTTTGTGCTCGCCACGAGCGACAGAGCCGAAAAGCTGCATAGAAGTTATACCAAACCGCTCACGCAGGATCGGTGCGTGCTGCCTCAAGGTTTCTATGTATTCCGCAGTCGTCTTCATCGTACTTGTATATTTCGGGTGCAAAGATACAAAAAGTTTTTCATATACGCAAGCGCGAGGGGGCGCGGATGCGAAAAATATACATAATGTGTCAATTTTTACACATAAGAGAAGGGGTGTCCTATTAGAGGGTACGGTCGCGTCCTGCCGGACGTATGCAATTTTTGTCGTATTTCGGCACGCCCCTTCCCTAAATAAATTTAGGGCGGGTACCCCTCCGAACGTACGGTCGCGTCCTGCCGGACGTATGCAAATAAAAGGATTTTTTTGAGAATCTGGACTATCGTCCTTGCTTATGAGCGGAACATGATGCCTATTGGTGAACAAGCTCCCCTTAGGCACCCTGCTACTCTCATAATTGCGATAAATCGCTATTATTCTCAAAAAAAATCCTTTTTTATTTGCATATGTGCAATTTTTGTTGTACCTTTGCAGCAGAATTTGTAAAGAGAGTTTATATGAAACAATTGTTTACAGTTTTGATGATCTTGTGGGCGGCAGGAATGCAGGCACAAGTAACTATACTTCCTCCGGCAGAGACTGTTTCGGGAACGAGTTATTCGTTTGAGCAAGACGGTATCACGGTCAGTTGCACCAAGGGTGCTATCTATCCGGCTACGGCGGAATGGAATACCAGCAAGGTGGATTATTTCGGATGTCACGCGAACGAGACGATCACGTTCACTGCCGAGAGTCCGATCAAGGGTCTGGTAATCAACGGGTTTGTGAAGAAATTCTTCTCCGCGAGTACCAATAACGGTACGATCAGTTATCTCTCGCCCGAAGTGGATGATCAGGCAGCCGATCCGGTCATTGTTATCACCGATATTGACGCCAACAGCGTAAGTATCACCTGTGCCAAACAGCTACGGTGCTTCAATGCGGTCGTTTATTTTGACGAGAACCCGACCGACACCATCGGCGGCGTTACTCCTCCGGCTGAGGGAGAGGTGTTCTTCTTTACATACAACACGTCCAATGTGGCCTATGACTCGACCTATCATATAGCGTCCCGTCCGTACAACTACTATCTCTATCTTTGGGATTCAGCGCAGGAAGAACTATATGTCGGTTTGGATATCTACACGGCAGAGAAAGACCGTTTTGAGGGAATGTACTCCACGGACGACGGTACGATGACCGAATACTCGTTCTATCAGTTTGGAGAGAACTATGAGGACTACACCTCGGCAGTAGAAGGCATGATGGTCATTAACCCCGTGGAGGGTAAAGAAGGCGACTACAGTATCTCCGGCTATATCACCTGCGATAATGGCAACACCTATAACTTCAGTTTTGAGGGGCATGTGTATCTCGAAGATGAAGAGATGGAACAAGGTGTGGAGCGCGTAGAGGAAAGCAAAAACAATGAGGCAAGTCATAAGATCCTGCGAAACGGTGTGGTGCTCATCGAGAAAGAAGGCAAGCACTTTACGTTAACAGGAGAAAAACTGTGACTTAATTTTAAGAAAAAAACATATAAAACACTTTTGTAGGCTTTTGCGCTTCGCGCTATACGTACTTTGCTGCTAAAAACTCCTCGCAAGCAAGCTTTCGGATAGTTTTTAACACCAAACTCCGCAACTCTGACGAGTCAAAGCCTCCAAAAGCAATAAACATAAAAAAATTCGCAGTATAAACGAAAGCCCATTTATTATCACTAAACTCCGTACTCTACGAGTAAAAAGCACAAAATGAAATAAACATAGTACACTATGATAATATAGAAAACCTCTTTTATTAACCTTTTAAAAACAACACAATCATGACAAAGAAATTTATCTGCCCGATCTGTGGTTATGTACACGAGGGCGCAGAGGCTCCGGAGAGATGTCCGCAGTGCAAACAAATCGTTGAATGGAAAGTAGCATCAGATGACAAGCTGACTTTCGCTTGCGAGCACATCTTAGGCGTAGCAAAAGACGAGAAAGATCCGATTATCCATGACGGTCTTCGCGCACACTTCATGGGCGAGGCAACCGAAGTAGGACAATACCTTGCGATGGCTCGTCAAGCAGACCGCGAGGGTTATCCCGAGATCGCAGCTGCCTTCCGTCAGTACGCATACGAAGAGGCAGAGCACTGCGCTAAGTTCGCAGAGTTGCTCGGTGAGTGCGTATGGGACACCAAGACGAACCTCGAGAAACGTATGTTGGCAGAGGCAGGAGCTTGCGAAGACAAGCTGAATATCGCTAAGCGTGCGAAAGAGCTGAACCTCGATCCTATCCACGACACCGTTCACGAGATGGCTCGCGACGAAGCTCGTCACGGCAAAGGATTCGAAGGACTGTACAAGCGTTATTTTGGGAAATAACGCTCAATGTACGAAGGACAAATGTACGATGTACGAAGGATTTACGAAGGAATAAAAAGTACGAAGGAAGATCGTCCTTAATTAAATCGTACATAAATCGTACATGGTAAATCGTAAATCGTCCTTTAGAGAATGATTCCTCCGCCGACGACGAGGTCGTTTTGATAGATGACAACGGACTGTCCGGGGGTGATTCCCCAAACGGGTGACGCGAAGTACAGCGTACAGATCCCATCTAAGCCCTCCCTTTTAGGGAGGGTTTTTATTTGAGTTACTTCGACCGAAGCACTACGGTAACGGACTTTGGCGGTGAGTCGTGATTCCGTAATTACGTAATTACGTAATACAGAGGGTCGGAACCTCAGTTCCGTAGCGTAGAGATCGTCGTTCGAGCCAAGGGTCACTTGGTTCTTCTCAGCGTCAATATGGGTGACGTATGCCGGATGACCGAGGGCGATGCCTAAGCCTTTGCGCTGACCGATGGTATAGTTGACAAATCCTTCGTGTTTGCCGAGAACATGTCCCTCTGCATCGATGTACTCGCCCGCGTGTACGCGTTCCTTATAATCGGGCACGTTCGCGCGCAGGAAGGCACGGTAGTCATTGTCGGTGACGAAACAGATCTCCTGACTCTCCCGTTTTTGAGCCAGTTTCTCATAACCATGCTTACGGGCTATCTCGCGCACCTCGTCTTTGGTAAGTCCGCCAAGAGGGAAAATCGTTCGGCGGAGCTGCTCCTCGGTCAGCATCCAGAGGAAATAGGTCTGATCTTTCTTGGTATCAACAGCAGAGGCGAGAAAGACATGTCCGTCTTGTTCGCGTATCTGCGCATAGTGCCCGGTAGCGATATAATCGCATCCGTACTCATCGGCAACGCGCATGAGTTCGCCCCATTTGATATGACTGTTGCACAGGACACAGGGGTTCGGCGTACGACCGGACATGTATTCGTCGATGAAGTTCCGGATGACGCAGCGCTTGAAGGTATCCCGAAAATCGACTATATGATGCTCAAATCCCATCTTCTCGGCGTTATGCTTCGCTTCCATGATGGACTCGATAGAGCAGCAGCCTTTCTCTTTGGCGAGACAGGACTCCTTGATGCTGTCAAAGGTGCGGAAAGTGACTCCCACAACCTCGTAGCCCTGCTCCAAGAGAAGCATAGCGCTGACGGTGGAGTCAATGCCACCGGACATGCCCAGCAAAACCTTCATGACAATTAAAAATTCAAAATTAAAAAATAAAAATTATTGTTGCATATCGACGAGTTTGGTGTAGTAGCCACCGAGGGCGTAGAGATCATCGTGGGTACCGCGCTCGACGATGCGTCCCTCATGCATGACACAGATGAGATCGGCATGTTTGATCGTTGAGAGACGGTGCGCTACGACGAGCGTTGTACGCTCTTTCATCAGGTGCTCCAACGCCTCTTGTACGAGTCGTTCGGACTCGGAGTCGAGCGCCGAAGTAGCCTCGTCAAGAATGAGGATAGGCGGGTTCTTGAGGATCGCTCGTGCGATCGAGAGACGCTGCCGTTGACCTCCAGAGAGACGGCTTCCACGGTCACCGATGACGGTCTCGTAGCCTTCCGGCATGTCGGAGATGAACTGATGGGCATTGGCGATCTTCGCAGCCTGCTCTACTGCCTGCTGCCAAGTCATGCCGTTAGGCGCAGGGAGCGAGGTGTCCACACCGAAAGTGATGTTGTTATAGACGGTGTCGTTGAAGAGGATCGGTTCTTGGCAGACGATACCCATCAGGGCACGCAGGTCGTATGTTCGATGGTCACGGATGTCGGTGCCATCGATGGTGATGGTTCCTTGATCGGGGTCGTAGAAACGAGGCACGAGATCGGTCATGGTCGTCTTACCGCTACCCGACTGTCCGACCAACGCCACGGTCTTGCCTTTGGGCACCTCCAGACAGATATCCGTCAGCACTTCGCGATCCGCCTGATAAGAGAAATGCACATGGTTGAAAGTGATGGCATCATTGAAGACAACCGGTTTGGGGTTCTTCGGATCCACTATATTCGACTCCGTCGTGAGGATCGCGTCAATACGCTCCAAGGAAGCAACACCTCGGCGGATGCCGTAAGACGCTTTACTGAGGTCTTTGGCAGGGTTGATGATGGAATAGAAGATGACGAGGTAATAGATAAACGTCGCCGCATCAATTGTAGCATGATCGCTGAGGATGAGCAGTCCACCGAACCAGAGGATGATAGCGATCAGCGCTGTTCCGAGGAACTCGGAGAGCGGATGCGCCAAGTAATAACGGCGGTTGATGCGGTTGAAGGTAGCACGTGTGGCATTGATGAGCGCTGTGAAACGCGTGCGGAGCTTATGCTGCGCATTGAATCCCTTCACTACGCGCAAACCCAAGAGGGTCTCGTCAATGGAGGAGAGGATCTCAGCGTTCTGCTCCTGACCGCGGGTAGAGGCTTTCTTGAGGCTTCGACCTATACGTCCGATGAAGAAGACCGCTATGGGCATCAACAGCAGCACGAAGATCGTCAGCTGCCAAGAGATCACCAGCAGGGTGAAGAGATAGACGAGGATCATCACCGGATCCTTGAAGAGGATGTCCAAAGCGGACATGATCGAGGCTTCCACCTCGCCCACATCATTCGTCATACGAGAGATGACATCTCCGCGTCGTGCCTCGGTGAAATAACCCATGGGCAGGGAGAGCACTTTTTCGTACAACTGCTGACGCAGATCACGGAGCACACCGGTTCGGATAGGCACCATGTAGTAGTTCGCTAACCACGCTGTGAGACACTTGGCACCCGTCATGATGACGAGGAAGACGCCTAAGAGAAACAGCACGTACCCCGCGCCGTGCAAGGCTATCTGCTCGTTGAGCAGGCAGTACATGTTCGTTCGCAGCGCCGCAATCATCTCCTGCAAGCCGTGTACGGAGGACATGCTGACGCGTGTCGCCTCCTCGGTACTCAGTCCAAAGAGGATTCGCAGGACCGGAATGATGGCAGCGAACGAGAAAAGGGACAAGATCGTGGACAGCAGGTTGAAGAGGATGTTCAACGCCATCTGGGTCTTATACGGAGGTACAAACCGTTTTATCAAATGAAAGAAATTCATATTATTTGCGACAATTTTCGTGTACGTAGTTCAGTATATGCCGGTCAAACGCCTCTTTTGGCGAACAGAAACACATACGTATAGGCAGGGCGATGAGTTTTTTGCCCTGTTCGAGCAGACGGGCTTCCAAATCCGTTGTTTGGAGGCGCTGCATATCTTTCTCGGTAGTAAGCACAAAATCAAAGGGTTTTGCGCGCTGGATGATCTCCTCTATCTCTTTTTTGGAGAAGACATGATGATCGGGGAACGCCATGAGTTGCGCCTGAGGATAGAGGGTCTGCACGTGCTCCAAGAGATATTGGGGTTGCGCTATACCGCAGAGTACGAGAGGCGTACCCTCCTGCTCTATGGGCGCATACTCGATACCTGCAAAATGGAGATGCTGATAGGAGGGCAGATGAAGGCGGTTATCGACCACCCTCATGTCAATAGGCCGGATGGTATCAGGGCACTTGGTGACGACGATAGCATCTGCTTTGAGTGCTCTTGAGGGCAGGTCACGCAACCTGCCCCACGGCAACATATGGTCATCTATATAGAGACGGTCATAAGGGGTGAGAAGAACGGTGTAGCCGCAGCGGATGGAGCGATGCTGCATCGCGTCGTCGAGCACTACTACGTCCAGCGTCTTCAACTGCCGTTGGAGCTGCTTGACGCCTCTTACGCGGTGTTCGCAGACCGCCATGGGCACCTCGGGGAACTTACGATGCAGTTGCATCGCCTCGTCCCCTATGGTAGCCGCAGAAGCGTTGGCGTCCGCCAATACAAATCCGTGTGTCTTGCGTTTATAGCCTCTGGAAAGAACAGCAGGATGATAGCCGTTCTCCAAAAGCAGGCGTAACAGGTACTCCACCATAGGCGTCTTGCCGGTTCCTCCCACGGCGAGGTTGCCCACACAGATGGTGGGAACCGTCACCGAATGCGACAAGAACAGATGCTTGTCGTACAGGAAATGCCGTATCGCTACGCCCAAGGCGTACAAGCCACTTAACGGAACTGTAAGAATCTGCTTCAACATCAGAATATAGATTAGAGTTCAGAATTCAGAATTTAGAGTTCAGAGTTCAGAATTCAGAGTTCAGATTTATTTGATCTCTACTTCGGGCATGAGCGCCATGATACGAGGTTTGGATGCAAACTCACGCACTTTCATGATCAGACGCTCCTCTTCGGTCGTGTTATCGAGCAGTTTGAGCAGTTCCTCATACGGATCTTTCTTAGCCGGATAATACGTCAGTTGGTACGAATCCAAGCCTGCCAACTCAACTGCTTTATTGATAGCATCGTCGATGTTACCAAGTTCGTCCACGATACCGATCTCCTTACCCTTGGCACCAAGCCAAACACGTCCTTCGCCGATCGACTTGATGTAGCTCTGCTCTACGTGACGACCCTCTGCACAACGGCTGGTAAAGAGGTCATAGCCGCGCTCGATCATCTCCTGCATGAGGGCGCGCTCGGAGTCATTGAGACCGTTGTAGAGCATGTTGCCCTCCATCGCCGAGTGTTTGTTGGTAGAAACACCGTCGATGTCGAGACCTATCTTATTGCGCAGTTTAGCCACCGAAGGAATGGTACCGAAGATACCGATTGAGCCGGTGAGGGTAGTCGGTTCAGCATAGATATAATCTGCGCCGCAGGAGATATAGTATCCACCGGAAGCGGCGTAGTCACCCATTGAGACAACTACCGGGATATTTTTAGCTTTGATATTCTGGATAGCGTGCCAGATCTGCTCGCTGGCATCCGCTGAACCACCCGGGCTGTTAACACGAAGAACCAAGGCTTTGATATCTGCGTCCTTGCCGATCTTCTTGATGGTCTTGATCACTTTCTTACCCACGATACCGTCACCGGAATCATCGGTGATCTCACCTTCGAGGTAGAGGACTGCCACTTTCTCTTTGGCTTTGGATTTCGGACGCTCTACCTGAGCCAGTTTAGGAGTAGTCAGCATGTGGTAGTCTTTGGTTCCGGCAAAGACACGCAGCAGCGAGTCTATATCCTGACAATAGACGATGGTGTCCACGAGACCGGCTTCGAGGTTCGCTTTTGCGGACTGCACGCCCATGAAACGATCTGCCAAAGCGTCGAGTTGCGCTACGTCCATATGACGGGAAGCAGCTACCGCCG